>JBKPBQ010000078.1:0-13426 GCA_046726955.1 Acidobacteriota bacterium | reverse complement strand
GGGCTGCACACGGCCTTCGCTTTTCCGATCCTCCTGGGCAGCGAAGTCCTGGGCGTGATCGATCTCGTCAGCCGTGAGATCCGCGAACCCGACCAGGATCTGCTCGAGGTGATGGCAAGCCTCGGCAGCCAGATCGGCCAGTTTATCGAGCGCAAGCGGGCGGAGCAGGCTCTGCGCGAGAGCGAGCGCGAGTCACGCTTGATCGTGAACACTATTCCCGGCCTGGTCGCGGCCCTGACTCCGGCCGGCGAAGTCGACGTCGTCAACGACCAGCTCGCCGAGTACTGCGGCCAGCCGCTGGAGGCCATGCGACAGTGGGGCACGAACGGAATCGTGCATTTCGACGACCTGCCGCGCGTCGCCGAGATCTTCGGGCCGGCGATAACGGCCGGCGAGCCATACGACTTCGAGGCGCGCATCCGTCGTTTCGACGGCGCCTACCGTTGGTTTCAGGTGCGCGGACTTCCGCTTCGGGAAACCCAGGGACAGATCGCGCGCTGGTACGTTCTGCTCTCCGACGTCGACGACCGCAAGCGTGCCGAGGTTGAGCTGAGGCGGGCCTACGACAGCTTCGTCGACGCGCAGCAGCTCAGCAAGACAGGCAGCTTCATCGCGGACATCGTCGGCGACGACAACAAATTCTCCGAAGAGGCCATCCGCATCTTCGAGTTCGATCCGGCGACCAAGATCACCGTGCAGCGCGTCCGGGAGGTCATCCATCCCGACGACCTCGCCGGGTGGGACGCCATGATCGCGCGGGCGATGAGCGGATTGGACGTCACTTTCGCGTACCGCATCGTCACCAGCCGCGGTGCCGTGAAGCACGTGCGCGGCGTCGCGCATGTTCGGGAGCAGATCGCCGGCCGGCCCCTGTTCGTCGGTGCCGTGCAGGACGTGACCGACAGCGTGGTCGCCGAGGAGGCCCTGAACAGAGCCCGCTCCGAGCTCGCGCATGTGACGCGGGTGACGACCATGGGTGAGCTCACCGCCTCGATCGCGCACGAGGTGAAGCAGCCGATCGCGGCTTCGGTGACGTCGGCCCAGACCGCGCTCCGCTGGCTCGAAGCCCAGCCCCCGGAACTGGGCGAGGTGCGGGAGGCGCTCGCTCGCATCGTCCGCGCCGGCAAGCGAGCGGGGGACGTCATCGGCCGGATCCGCGCGCTCGTCACAAAGGCCCCGCCGCGGAAGGATTCCGTGGACATCAACGCCGCCATTCGCGAGGTAGTCGACTTGACCCGTGGCGAGGCAGCGAAGAGCCGAGTCTCCGTTCGGACGGACCTCGCCGAGGGATTGCCGCTGATCCAGGGTGACCGAGTCCAGCTGCAACAGGTGATCCTCAACCTGATCATGAACGGGATCGAGGCGATGGCTGGAGTCGGCGAGACACCGCGAGAGCTGCTGATCACCTCCAAGAAGGACGCTGCGGAAGGCGTGCTCGTCGCGGTAGCGGATACCGGCCCGGGACTGGCGGCAGGAGCACTGGAGCAGGTGTTCGATGCCTTTCACACCACCAAGCCGGGCGGCCTCGGGCTGGGACTCTCGATCTGCCGCTCGATCATCGAAGCCCACGACGGGCGACTGTGGGCGAGCGCGAACGAGCCGCGCGGCGCGGTCTTTCAGTTCACCCTGCCCGCCTCGTTACGCTAACCCAGAAGGAGGTCGTAGGGATGGATCTGTCGGGTTACGCCCTGGCGATCCTTCATCAGGACGCAGAGTTCGCGCTGTGGCGAGGTATCGCTACGGCCAGCCCGACACTGCATCCGGCCTCGGTTCTCGTATCGACTCCGGCGTCGGAGCAGCCGGGCCCCGATCGCATCCGGATGCTGGAACACGAGCTGGCGCTCCGAGCCGAGCTCGATTCGACGTGGGCGGTGCGTCCCCTCGCCCTCGGGCAGTATCAAGGCCGTGCCGCCCTGATCCTCGAGGACCAGCCCGGCGAGCCGCTCGAGCGACTCCTGGACAAACCGCCGGCCCGCCGCGCCCCCGGTGTCCTGAGGTCCGCCGAGCCTGCGATGGAGCTCGGCCTCTTTCTGAGGCTCGCCGCCGGTCTTGCGGCGGCTCTGGGCGAGGTGCACCGCCGAGGCCTCATCCACAAGGACGTCAAGCCCGCGAACATCTTGGTCAACACCGCGACCGGCCAGGCGTGGCTGACGGGCTTCGGGATCTCCTCGCGACTGCCACGCGAGCGGCAGGCGCCCGACCCACCGGAGACGATTGCCGGCACGCTTGCCTACATGGCTCCCGAACAGACGGGACGCATGAACCGCTCGATCGACGGTCGCAGCGATCTGTATTCGCTCGGTGTGACGCTCTATCAGATGCTCACGGGGTCGTTGCCGTTCACCGCCGCCGAGCCGATCGAGTGGGTGCATTGCCACATCGCGCGACAGCCGATGGCGCCCGGCGAGCGCGTGGTGAACGTCCCGGCGCCGGTGTCGGCGATCATCATGAAGCTGCTCGCGAAGACCGCGGAGGAGCGGTACCAGACGGCGGCCGGGCTCGGGCGCGATCTGGGTCGCTGCCTCTCGCAGTGGGAGGACGAACGACGTATCGACGACTTTCCGCTCGGCGCAGACGACACCCCCGACCGGTTGGTGATCCGCGAGAAGCTGTATGGGCGCTCACGCGAAGTCGAGACGTTGCTCGCCGCGTTCGATCGCGTCGTCCAAGGGGACGCGCCGGAGCTGGTGCTCGTCTCGGGCTATTCCGGCATCGGCAAGTCGTCCGTGGTGAACGAGCTGCACAAGGTACTCGTTCCGCCCCGCGCGCTGTATGCCGCGGGCAAGTTCGACCAGTACAAGCGCGACATTCCCTATTCCACCGTGGCGCAGGCTTTTCAAGGCCTGGTCGCTTCTCTTCTGGCGAAGAGCGACGTCGAGGTGGCTGACTGGCGTGAGGCGCTCCGTGAAGCGCTGGGTCCGAACGGGCAGCTCATGGTGGACCTGGTTCCGGAGCTGAGGCTCATCATCGGGGAGCAGGCGCCGGTCCCCGAACTGGCGCCCCAGGACGCACAACGACGCTTCCAGATCGTCTTCCGCCGCTTCCTCGGGGTCTTCGCTCGACCCGAACATCCGCTGGCGCTCTTCCTCGACGATCTGCAATGGCTCGACGCGGCCACGCTCGATCTCCTCCACGACCTGCTGACCCAGGCGGATGTGAGGCACCTGTTGCTGGTCGGCGCATACCGGGACAACGAGGTCATGTCCGGCCATCCGCTCATGGGCACCCTCGATCGCATCCGAAGCGCCGGAGCAGCGGTACACGAGATCGTCCTCGCGCCGCTCACCCACGAACACGTGGGGCAGCTCATTGCTGATTCCCTCTACTGTGACCAGGAGTCCGCCGCGCCGCTCGCGGAACTGGTGCATCAGAAGACCGCTGGCAATCCTTTCTTCGTCATCCAGTTCCTCTCCGCGCTGGTCGAGGAAGGAATGATCACGTTCGATCACGGCGTATCGCGGTGGTCGTGGGACCTGGGTCGTATTCACGCCAAGGGGTACACCGACAACGTGGTCGACCTCATGATCGGCAAGCTCAGCCGATTGCCCGCGTGCGCTCAGGGGGCGCTGCAGCGTCTCGCCTGCCTCGGCAACAGTGCGGAGCTGGCACTCCTTGCGTTGGTCCACGAACGTTCGAAGGAGGAGCTTCGCAGCGATCTGCAGGAAGCGCTCCGAGCGGGACTCGTCTTCCACGCCGAGGGCTCGCTCAGTTTCCTCCACGATCGCGTCCAGGAAGCCGCGTACTCGCTCATTCCGCAAGCACAGCGCGCAGAGGCCCATCTGCGAATCGGAAGGCTGTTGGCCGTGCACATCCCTCCTGGGAACCGGGAGGACGCGATCTTCGAGATCGTCAATCAGCTGAACCGTGGCGCTCCAATGATCACCTCCCCCGAGGAACGCGAACAGCTCGCTGAGCTGAACCTGGCCGCTGGCAAGCGGGCCAAGGCTTCGTCGGCTTACGCCTCCGCGCTCCGATATCTTGCCGCCGGCGCGACGATGTTGCCGGAAGATGCCTGGGAGCGCCGGCAGGAGCTGGCCTTCGAGCTGGAGCTGCATCCCGGCGACTGCGAAGTCTGCCTGGGCGATTTGCAGGCCGCCGAGGAGCGTCTCGCGACGCTCGCAACGCGCGCCGCGGGCATGGTCCAACGGTGCGCGGTCGCACGCCGGCGTATCGAGCTGTACACGTCGCTCGGTATGGGCGAGAGGGCCGTGGCGGTGGCCCTGGAGTGCTTGCGCCATGTGGCCATCACCTGGTCGGCGCATCCCGGCGACGTTGAAACCCGCGGCGAGTATGAGCGCATCTGGTCCCTGCTCGGCACGCGAGAGATCGAAGATCTCGTCGACCTGCCGCCGATGCGGGATCCCGAGGTTCTGGCGACACTGGACATACTCGCCAAGCTGAGCCTGCCCGCCGAGTATGTCGATGAGAACCTGGTTGCGCTCAGTATCTTCAGGGCCACCACCCTGAGCCTGGAGCGCGGCAACAACGACATCGCGCCGGTGAGCTATGCGGCGACGGGGATGATCGCCAGCGCCCGCTTCGGCCATCACGAGAAGGGGTATCGACTCGCCAAGATGGCCCGCGACCTCGTCGAGCGTCGCGGCCTGAGTCACTTCGCGGGGCGGGTCTACAACCGCTACTCGGTGGTGGTCCCCTGGACCCGACCGCTGGTGGAGGCGATCGATCCGGCGCGTCGTGGATTCCAGTTGGCGGCGCAGCACGGCGAACCGGCATTCGCTTCATACGCGTGCCGCCATCTCGTCTCCGTCCTGCTGGCCCTGGGCCATCCCCTCGATCAAATCGAGCACGAGGCCGAGCGGGGACTGGCGTTCGTGCGGCCGTTCGGCTTCTATCTCGACCGCGTGTCCGCGCCGCTCGCGCTCGTCCGGATGCTGAGGGGAAAGACCGCGACGTTCGGTACTCTCGACGACGATCCCTTCACGGAGCAATCGTTCGAGGCGCGCGTGACGGGTGAACCCACCCGCACGTTCCTGGAGTGTTACTACTGGCTCCGCAAGCTCCAGGCCCGTTTCTTCGCCGGCAACTACGTGTCGGCGCTCGCGGCGGCGGAAAGGGTCGGAACCTGGTACGCGACGTCCGCGTCGCTGTCCCTCCACGTGGTCGAGAAGAGCGAATACGAGTTCTACGCCGCATTGTGTCGCGCGGCTTCGTGCCAGCCCTCGGGGGCGGACCCCTTCGACCGGCACGAAGAATCGCTCCGGACGCACGAGCGGGAGCTTCGAAGCCTGGCCGCGAGTTGTCCGGACAATTTCGCGGCTCGTGCGGCGCTGGTCGGCGCGGAGATCGCTCACCTCGAGGGCAGAGCCTTGGACGCGGAGCGCCTGTATGAGGAGTCCATCCGCTCGGCCGCCCTGAATGGCCGGGTCCACGATCAGGGCCTTGCCTGCGAGATGGCATCACGCTTCTACGCGGCGCGGGGCTTCGAGACGATAGCGGAGGCCTATCAGCGAAAGGCCCGTCATTGCTACCTCACTTGGGGCGCTGACGGCAAGGTCAGGCAGCTCGATCAGCTTCACTCGCACCTGAAGACGGAAGGGGCGTCCGCTGTGCCGACGGGCACGATGAGTGCCCCGCTCGATCAGCTCGACCTGGCGACCGTGATCAAGGTCTCGCAGGCCGTGTCGGCTGGGGTGGTCCTCGAGAAGCTGCTCGACACGATGATGCGGGCTGCCATCGAGCATGCCGGCGCGGAACGCGCGCTGCTGATTCTCTCGGGAGAGGCCGACCACCGGATCGCCGCCGAAGCCACATCCGGCACCGAGCGGGTCATGGTTCGTTTGAGCGACGAGCCGGTCAATGGATCGATCCTGCCCGAGACCGTCTTCCGTTACGTGCTGCACACACGGGAGAGTGTGGTTCTGGACGATGCGGCGGTCGCGAATCCCTTCTCAGGGGACTCGTACATCGCACAACAGCATGCGCGGTCGGTGCTCTGCCTCCCGCTGACGAACCAGGCCAAACTGATCGGGGTTCTCTATTTCGAGAACAACCTCGCGACGGGCGTGTTTGCGCCCGCGCGGATCGCGGTGCTGAAGTTGCTGGCCTCTCAAGCGGCGGTCTCGCTCGACAATGCCCGGCTGTATCGCGACCTCGACGAACGCGAGCGCGAGGCGCGCCTGATCGTCAACACGATCCCAGGCCTGATCGCGAGCCTGACGCCGGCCGGCGAAGTCGACGTTGTCAACGACCAGCTCTTCGACTACTGCGGCCAGTCGCTGGAGGCGATGAGGCAGTGGGGCACGAACGGAACGGTCCACGCAGAGGATCTGCCTCGCGTCGCCGAGGTCTTCACGCGCGGGATCGCGTCGGGCGAGCCATACGAGGTCGAGGGGCGCGTCCGGCGTTTCGATGGCGTCTACCGTTGGTTCCAGATTCGAGGGCTTCCGCTTCGCGACACGCACGGCCAGGTCGTCCGCTGGTACAGCCTGCTCTCCGACATCGACGACCGAAAGCGGGCCGAGGTGGAGCTCAGGCAGGCCTACGACAGCTTCGTCGACGCGCAGAGCCTCAGCAAGACGGGCAGCTTCATCACGGACCTGGTGGGGGACGACCACAACTGGTCCGAGGAGGCCTACCGTATCTTCGAGTTCGACCCGGCGACGAAGGTCACCGTGCAACGCGTTCGAGACGTCATCCATCCCGACGACCTCCCCGCCTTCGAATCGGTGATCGGGCGGGGCATGAGCGGAGCGAACGTCAACTTCACGTTCCGCATCGTCACCTTCCGGGGCACCGTGAAGCACGTGCGCGGAGTCGCGCATGTCACCGGGCAGAACGCCGGTCATCCCCTGTTCGTTGGCGCCCTTCAGGACGTGACCGAGAGCGTGGTCGCCGAGGAGGCCCTGAACAGAGCCCGCTCCGAGCTCGCGCATGTGACGCGGGTGACGACCATGGGTGTGCTCACGGCTTCGATCGCGCACGAGGTGAAGCAGCCGATCGCAGCTTCGGTGACGTCGGCCCAGACCGCGCTCCGATGGCTGGACGTGCAGCCCCCGGAACTGGGCGAGGTACGGGAGGCGCTCTCTCGAATCGTCCGCGCCGGCAAGCGAGCGGGGGACGTCATCGGCCGGATCCGCGCGCTCGTCACGAAGGCGCCGCCGCGGAGGGACTCGGTAGAGATCAACGCCGCCATTCGCGAGGTCGTCGAGCTGACCCGTGGCGAGGCAGCGAAGAGCCGCGTCTCCGTTCGGACGGACCTCGCCGAGGGATTGCCGCTGATCCAGGGTGACCGAGTCCAACTTCAACAGGTCATCCTCAATCTGATCCTCAACGGAATCGAGGCGATGAATGGCGCTGGCGAGCTATCGCGAGAGTTGCTGATCAGCTCCAAGAGGGACCGTACGGAAGGCGTGCTCGTCGCGGTAGCGGATACCGGCCCGGGACTGGCCGCAGGAGCGCTGGAGCAGGTGTTCGCGGCCTTCCACACCACCAAGCCGGGCGGGCTGGGGCTGGGTCTTTCGATCTGCCGCTCGATCATCGAAGCCCACGACGGACGACTGTGGGCGAGCGCGAACGAGCCGCGCGGCGCCGTCTTTCAGTTCACTCTGCCTGCCCCGCACCATGACCAGAGGGCGGTGGAATCGGCGGATCGGCCGGTCTGAGACTCAAGAGCGATTTGGTCAGGCCGTCGGCGACTTGTGGACGCCTGCGGGCATGAAGTTCGCCGAGATGAGCTGCCGGCCCTGAACGGTCAGCGCCGGGAGGTTGAACGAGCAGGCGAGGCTTCCCAGGAGGCACGCGAGCCCGCCCGCGGCGACCGTCAGCGGCGCGCCGAGCTGCTCCGCCGCAAAGCCCGCCGCCAGCGCCCCGAAGGGAGCCACCCCGAGGATCAGCATGGCCAGGATGCCGATGGCGCGCCCGCGCAGCGCCTGCGGCGACATGGCCTGGATCAGGGTGTTGGAGGCGGTCGTCTGATAGAAGAGGCAGAAGCCGACGGGAACGAGGATCAACAACGACGCGGCGAACGAGCGCGACAGGGAGAAGGCGACGAGGGCGGCGCCGAACGCCGCGGAGCTGAACGCGAGCCAGCGGCCGAGTCCCGCCAGGCCGCCCCGGGAGGCGAGCAGGAGCGATCCCGCCAGGGAGCCCACGCCGATCGCGCTCATCAGGAGACCGAGGCCGCTCGGGCCGACGTGCAGGACTTCGTCCGCGAAGATCGGCATGAGCACGGTGAACGGCGCGCCGAGAAGGCTCACCACCGCGGACACGAGGAGAATCCGTCGGATGGGTGACGTGTCGTGCACGAAGTGAAAGCCTTCGCGCATCCTCGACAGCGCCGACTGCCGCTCGGCCATCCGGTGCTCCTCGAGGCGCATGAGGAGGAGCCCGCCGATGACCGCGAGATACGTCACGCCGTTGATCGCAAAGCACCAGGCTTCACCGACCGCGGCCACCAGGAATCCCGCCACGACCGGCGCCACGGAGCTCGCGTTGCTGAAGGCGGAGGAGTTCAGGGCCACGGCGTTCAGCAGGTCGTCGGATGACACGATCCCGGAAACGAGTGCCTGGCGCGCGGGAACGTCGACGGCCGTGACGATCCCCTGCAGACCGCCGAGGACCAGGATCTGCCAAACCTGGATGTCGCCCGCCAGGGTCAAGGCGGCCAGGACGAATGCGAGCAGCATCAGCAACGTCTGGGTTCCCACCACCACCCACCGCCGGGGGAAGCGATCGGCGATGAGCCCGCCGATCGGAGAGAGGAACAGAAGCGGGGCCTGGGAGATGAAGACGACCAGTCCGAGCTGGAACGAGGAGCCGGTGAGCCGATAGACCAGCCAGGACTGCGCGACCGACTGCAACCAGCTCCCGAGCAGCGAGCACATCTGCCCCAGGAAATACAGGCGGTAGTTGCGGTTTGCGATCGACCGGAACATCCGCGGAAGACGGGGCATCGTTTCCCTTTCTGCCGCCGATCGTTCACGACAGGATGATCGGCACACCTCAGGCGGTCGGTGCGGCTGGGAGCCTGACGCTGCAACGCCCAGGCCAGCGGGCGGGCCTCGTAAGTGGCTGCCCGTCTTCCCTGGTGGCGTGCCGTCTTCGCAGCTCTTCGCGAGATTTCGCGAAGCTGGCAAGGCCGCCGGGAGGCATCGCCCCTAAACCCAGGCCGGTGAAGCCCGGTCCGTTCCCGTCACGTGGCACGACACGTGATTGAAGACAGGCTCGTATGAGGCGATGACCGATGACCAAGCAGCACGGACCGCTGACCGCCCTGGCCGCGCTGGCGGCGTTCGTCCGGGCCGTCGTCGGAGGCAGGGGACTTTCCACGACCGGCGCGCCGGCGAAGGCCGGCCGCGCGAGGTCGATCTAGACCGGTCACGTTGCCAGCCGCAATCCATGGACCGCTACTCGACGTCACGCGGGACGGGGCTGACGTGCGCCTGGGACTCGCCGGCGACTGGAGGCTGGTCGGCGGCGTGCCCTCGATCGAGGCCGTCGTCCGAGAGATCGGTCGCGGGACTTCCCGGCGTCTCGTCTTCGACACGCGAGCCCTGGCCGACTGGGATACGACCCTCGTCACCTTCGCCTACGCGGTGGCGGGGCTGGCGGCGGAGCGAGGGATCGACCTCGATTCGGACGGTCTGCCCTCCGGAGCGCAGAAGCTGCTGGCTCTCGCGCGGGCCGTCCCTGCCCGGCCCCTCGTTCGCACACCCGTGGACTACGCGATCACCGCGCGCGTCGGACGCGTGGCCCTGCGCGCGGCGGGCACGACCGGCGACGCGCTCGACTTCCTGGGCGAGACCTTCCTCGCGCTCGTCGCGTTTCTGCGCGGACGCGTCCGATTCCGCGGCGTCGACCTGGTGGAAGCACTCGACAGCACCGGGGTCGCCGCCCTCGGGATCGTGGCCCTCGTCAACTTCCTCATCGGGGCGGTGCTCGCGTTCGTGGGCGCGGTGCAGCTCGAGCAATTCGGGGCGGCCATCTACGTGGCCAGTCTGGTCGGCATCGGGGTGACCCGTGAGCTGGGACCGATCATGACCGGCATCGTCATGACCGGGCGAACCGGCGCCTCGTTCGCTGCCGTGCTCGGAACGATGACCGTGAACGAGGAGGTGGACGCCATCGTCACGATGGGCCTGCGGCCAGTGGAGTTCCTCGTCATGCCTCGGGTCCTGGCCACCGCGCTGATGCTTCCCGCCCTCGTTGTCTATGCGGACGTCCTGGGCATGCTCGGGGGTCTGTTCGTGGGCGTGACCATGCTCCATCTGAGCCCCATCGAGTACCTGCAGGAGACGCAGAAGGCGCTCGCCTTGCGCCACGTCTGGATCGGCATCGTCAAGGGCGTCGCCTTCGGGCTGGTCGTCGCTCTCACCGGCTGCTACTACGGAATCCGCTGCGGGCGGAGCGCGGCCGCGGTCGGGATGGCCACGACCAAGGCCGTCGTGATGGGCATCGTGCTGGTCGTGGTGGTGGATGCCGTCGCCACCGTGTTCCTGCACCTCCTCAAGCTATGACCGCCTCGCTCGCTCCGTCTCCGCAGGTGGAAGTCCGGGACCTCACCATGACCTACGGGGATGCCCTCATCCAGCAGGACCTGACGTTCTCGGTGAGCCGCGGCGAGATCTTCGTGATCATGGGGGACAGCGGCGGCGGCAAGAGCACGCTCATGCGTCACATGATCGGCTTGAACCGCCCGGCCCGCGGGGAGGTCCTCTATCAGGGCGAGGCGTTCTGGGCGGCGGACGACGACGAGCGCGAGACGCTCAAGGAGCGCTTCGGCGTCCTCTACCAGGGCGGCGCGCTCTGGAGCTCGATGACGCTGGCCGAGAACGTCTCCCTCCCGCTCGTCGACAAGCGCGGGCTCTCCGTCGACGAAGCGGCAGCGGTGGCCCGGCTCAAGCTCGCTCTCGTGGGGCTGGCCGGCTTCGAGGAGCACTATCCGTCGGAGATCAGCGGGGGAATGCGCAAGCGGGCGGGTCTGGCCCGGGCCATGGCCCTCGACCCTGCCATCCTCTATCTCGACGAGCCCTCGGCCGGGCTCGACCCGTTGAGCTCGCGGCGGCTCGACGACCTGATCCTCGAGCAGCGCGAGAGCGCAGGCACGACCATCGTGATCGTGACCCACGAGCTCGCCAGCATCTTCGCGCTGGGCGACAACGCCGTATTCCTCGACGGGGAGCGGAAGACCATGATCGCGCAGGGCAAGCCGGACGAGCTCCGGGAAGGCCCGGAGCCGAAGGTGCGGGCCTTCCTCAGCCGGGGCCGGCTGTGAGCCTCCGCAGCCACACGCGGGCGGTCGGCATCTTCGTCCTGGGGGCGGTCGTCCTCGTCCTCGCCGCCATCCTCGCCCTCAGCTCCGGGAACTGGCTGGCGCGGCGCGACCGCTTCACCCTCTACTTCCCCGGGTCGGTGCGCGGGCTCGACAAGGGTGGCCCTGTCACGTTCCGCGGAGTGAAGGTCGGCGAGGTGCGGGAGGTCAAAGCCATCCTCGTCGACCGTCCCGGCGCCGTCATCCAGATCGAGGTGGTGATCGAGGTCCAGCACCACGTGGTCGAGGTCCCCGAGGGACAGGCCGTGCCCGCCGCCTTCGCCCCGTCCGCTTCGCGCGAGGAGTTCGCCCGGGGACTGGTGGATCGCGGCATCCGCGCGCGCCTGGTGAGCTCGAGCTTCGTCACCGGCCAGAAGTACATCGACGTCGATTTCCTCCCCGCAGAGCCGGCCCGCTACGCCGGGCTTCACCCGCGGTATCCCGAGCTTCCCACCACCCCCACGACGATGGAGAAGCTGGGCGACCGGGCGGAGATCATCTTCGCGAAGCTGGCGGAGCTGCCCGTCGACCAGATGCTGGAGGACATGCGCAAGGCTCTGCAGGCTGCCCGGGAGGTGCTGGAGTCGCGCGACCTCCGGGACACGTTCGCCTCCGCGAGCCGCGGCGCCCGGAAGATGGAAGCGGCGCTCACCGACGCGCGCACGGTCCTCCACACCGCGGACGATGCCCTGGGGACGATGCGGAACGAGACCGCCCCTACCGCCGACGAAGCCCGCCAGACCCTCCGCCGCCTGCGCGAGACCGCCACCCACGCGGAGGACAGCCTGGACGCGCTGAGCGGAACGCTCCGGGGGACCGACGACGCACGGCTCACGGCGACCCAGGCGCTGGACGAGCTCACGAACACGATGCAGGCCGTCCGCAACCTCGTGGACTACATGCAGACCCATCCCGAGGCGGTGGTCCTCGGCAAGGGGCCGTCGAAGGAGAAGAACTGATGCGTGTCCGGCTTCTTGCAGGTCTCGCCGTCCTCGCCCTCGCCGCTTCCGCCTGCGCCCTCCCGAAACACACGCGCGAAGCCCGCTTCTTCGCCCTGCGTGCGGTGGGGGAGCCGACTCCGGTACGAGCGGCCGCGGACGGCGGCGGAATCGTGGGCGTCCTTCCCGTCTCCCTGCCCAGCCATCTCGTCCGCCCGCAGTTCGTGGCGTGGAGCGGTCCCGGAGAGGTGAAGATCAACGAGTTCCTGCGCTGGGCGGAGCCCCTCGGCTCGGGCGCCCAGCGGGTGCTCACGGAGGACCTCGAAGCGCGGCTCCCCGGCTATCGCGTCGTCAAGGCGCCGTGGCCGAGCGCGACCCCGCTGCGCTGCCGCGTGCGGGCTGAGCTCGTCCGCTTCGGCGCGCAGCCGGGCGGGGAAGTGTCGCTCTCGGGCCGGTTCGTTCTCCTCCCGGCGCGCAGCGAGCACGCGCTCGTCACCCGCGGAGTGGACCTCCGCCGTGATCCCACGTCCGGCCCCGACGACGCGGCACGGGCGGTCGAGGCCATGAGCGCCCTCCTGGGCGATCTGGCCGGGCAGATCGCGGAAGCCGTGGCCGCCGTGCCGCCGGATCCTTCGGAGACCGTCGTTTCGGCGCAGGCGGGAAAGAGCGAGTAGCGTGGCTCGACCAAGAGCAATGGAGGAGAGAGTCCCATGACCACGATCACGACGAAGGACGGCACGCAGATCTACTACAAGGACTGGGGCAAAGGTCAGCCCATCGTGTTCAGCCACGGCTGGCCGCTGTCGGCCGATGACTGGGACGCGCAGATGCTGTTCTTCCTCAATCACGGCTATCGCGTCATAGCCCACGACCGGCGCGGCCATGGCCGCTCTACTCAGACTGAGGGCGGCCACGACATGGATCATTACGCCGACGACCTCGCGGCGCTGACCGCACATCTCGACCTCAAGGGAGCGGTGCATGTCGGCCACTCGACCGGCGGCGGCGAAGTGGTGCACTACCTGGCGCGCCACGGCGAAAGCCGGGTGGCGAAGGCGGCCATCATCAGCGCAGTGCCGCCGCTGATGGTAAAGACGGCGGCCAATCCGGGCGGGCTGCCCAAGGACGTGTTCGACGGGCTTCAGGCGCAGCTCGCCGCCAGCCGAACGCAGTTCTATTACGATCTGCCCGCTGGACCCTTCTATGGCTATAACCGGCC
>JBKPBQ010000077.1:0-6532 GCA_046726955.1 Acidobacteriota bacterium | reverse complement strand
GCGCAGGGACTCTTCCGGCGGGGAGGGCGGCGGCACTGGTATTCGGCCTGACGCGCTCCGACGCCCCGGAGCGACGCGTCGTCTGCCTTTCGAGGCCCGAGCCACGCTCTCACCCCTGAGGTCGAGAGTCTACATCGCCTGTAAAGGCTCCAGGGACGACGGGGCTAAACCGGAGGCTCACGACTACGCACGTCACGCGCCCCCTATTTGCGGGGGGGTGGACGATCACGCGACCGTGCATAGGCCCGCCTGTCGGAGTCCTCACCGCGTCGTCACCGGAAGCTGGAAGTCTACACGCAGCCCGCGGGGAGAGGAATCTTCAGGAGCCTCCGCCCGACGCAGAGGCGACGGTCGCCTTCCGCTTGCGTCCATTAGTCCCCTTCGGCGGCGCGGGCGCGTCGAGCGACACGGAGGCGCGCTCGTCCGCGAGTCTCTTCGCGCGCTCCGACAGCGCGTGGTAGCGCCGGTGGAGCGCGTCGAGGTCGGCCTCGGAGAGGTCCTCCGCGGACACCAGCTTGTTGCTGGCGCCTGCGAGAGCGGCCACGATCTCGTCGAGCTTGAGCTGGATGGCGAGCGCGTCCTTGCTCTGCGAGCGCTGGATCAGGAATACCATCAGGAAGGTGACGATGGTGGTTCCGGTGTTGATGACGAGCTGCCACGAGTCGGAGTAGTGCAGCCAGGGTCCGAGCGCCGCCCAGACGAGGATGATTCCCAGCGCGCAGGCGAATCCCGCGGAGCTCGAGCTCCACCGCGCCGCGTATTGCGAGAGGAGCTCGAGCGCGCGGTTTATCCGTCTCGGCTTCCTACCGCCCGTCGCGGTCGGCATCACCCGGCAGCGCGCGCTCGACGCGGTGCCACGCGTCGCGAACGGCGCGCTTGGCCTTCTCCCAGGAGAGCCGGGCGCCGTGCTCGCTCTTCTCCCAGCGGCGGCGGAGGTCCGGCTCGACGTCCTCGAACGACCGGCCGGGGACGTAGGACTCCCAGCCGTACCGATAGGCGGGAGCGTAGACGTCGTACGCCTCGCCCTTGACCACGTACGGGCGCGACGTGTAGTTCTCGCGCCAGTATGCCTCCTCGACCGTGGGGTTGATGGCTTCCGCGACTCCCTTGCCGGCCAACCCGCCGGCCACTCCTCCCACAACCGCGCCGACCGCCGTGCCCACGGGTCCGGCCACCGATCCGATGGCCGCCCCGCCCGCGGCGCCTCCGGCCGCACCCACGCCCACGCCCACCGGATGTGCCCCGGGGGCGTCCGTGATGGGGTCTCGATTCGCGTCCACTCGCTCTGCCTTCTGCCTGCGTGCCATGAGTCCTCCTGCTCGAAATGAATGTGCTGCGAATGAATGTGCTTCGGTACTACGTCGTCTCGTTGCTCCTTTCCGCTCGTCTCGCCCGCGCCGTCCCGGCCTCTTTCGCCGGTTCGCCTTCCTCGTCCGGCTTCCCGATCGCCTCGACCATGGCCGTGAGCAGCGACGCGTTCTCGTCGGACTGCACGGAGGTGTCGAGGAACCGCTCGGCGGGCGACGGCCAGTCGCTGCGCGCGGAAGACTGCTGGATCTGCCGCGCGAGGAGCGCGTGCTCGCGCAGCGCCCGCACCGCCGCCCACAGCCGCTGCTGCAGCGTCGCCTGCTGCGCGTGGAAGAGATGGATGGCCGAGTAGGCGTGCCCGACCTGGCAGCGGAAGCGCTGGACGTCCTCCGCGCTCAGGTCCCAGAGGACACCGCCGCACTCCGGGCAGCTGAACGGCGAAGCCTCGCCGAGAAGCGCAGAGACCTGGGCGTCCGACTCCGCGCCGTGGGCGATGTCGTCCTCCACCTGCATCTCCAGGGGGGTGGGGAAGGCCTCCTCGGCGGGGGCCGACGTGCGGGCGAGCATCGCGAGGAGCATGGCCAGCTCCGAGATCGGCACCGAGTAGTCGGCCGTGCCCACCGCCTGGAGCGTCGCCCGCGGCATGTCCGGGAAGGTCGCGTCGTCGAGCGTCTGCACGACCACGATGCCGCCCCGCTGCTTGACCGCGACGGCGCCCGCCGCCCCGTCGTCGAGCAGCCCGCTGAGCGTCACCGCGATCACGCGCGGCCCGTAGGCGCGGGCCGCGGACCGGAAGAGCACGTCGATCGACGGCCGGTAGCCGTTCTCCTTCGGACCCTGGCTGACCCGCACGTGGCCGCGGTCGACGATCAGGTGCGACCCCGGACGCGCGACGTAGATGCGACCTTCCTCGACGGGCTCGCCCTCCACGGCTTCCGAGGCGCTGAGCGGCCCCTCGCGGTCCAGGATGTCGGGCAGCACGGTCTTGAGGTACGGCGGCATGTGCAAGACCACGAACACGGCGGCAGGGAAATCCGGAGGCAGGTCGCGGGCGAGACGCTGGAGCGCGTCTACGCCACCCGCGGACGTTCCGATGACGACGATGTCGTGTCGCGCCACGACGCCTTCCCCCTCCGTCTCCCGCCCGCGGGCACCGGGTCAGCCCCGGTGGACCTCCTGGCCGTGGATCTCGCCGCGCCAGGCGCCAGTCGCGTGCTGCCGCTCCTCGATGAACTGGCGGAAGCGCCGGAGGTCCCCGAGGACACGCCGGGTCACGAAGCCGAGCGCGTCTCCCACGTTCTCGCTCGGCCCCTCGGGGTCGTACACGAGCTTCAGGGTGACGTGAGTCCCCTCGGGAACGGCCTCGAAGAGCACGGCCCCGGCGTTGGTCGCCCCGGAGATGCTCTTCCAGGCGATCCGACGATTGGGAGTCTGGTCGGTGATCTCCGCCTGCCACTCCTTCTCGACGCCCCCGACGCGCGCGCGCCAGAGCAGCCGCTTGTCGTCCAGCTGGCGGACCTCGAGGACGCCGTCCATGAACCTTGGAAATTCTTCAAACTGGGTCCATTGGTTGTAGACCTCCTCCAACGGCGCGTCCACGATGATCGCAGTTTGGTATTCAGCCATGACTCCCCTCCAGAGGGTTGCGAGCGGTGTCGTCGTCCCGAGGGCAGCCTCTCGTGCACGATCAGTGCCACTCGAGAGCCCCGGCGGCCCCTAGCGATGGACGACGCGGTCGTTCACGCGCAGGCTGTCCACCATCCGCTCGAAGGTGGGCTCGAGGCGCGAGGCCTCGTCGCGGGGCGTGACGAAGAGCGCGTAGAGGACGTGGCCGTCCGTGAGCTCCCGCGTGAGCACCTTGACCTGTTCTTCCTCACCCGTCTGGGGAGAGCGGCCCCGGAGGACCACCGAGAGTGCGCGCGCGTCGTCCACGCGCTCGCGCCTCTCGGAGCCTCCCGCCTCCCGGAGGTACGGGCTGCTGCGGTGGATCTGCGCGAGGAGGTCGTCCGTGGCGTCTTCGAGCGTTCCGTTGCCGTTGCCCTCGAACGGATCGTAGTGGTTGAGGATCACGCCGTAGACGATGTTCTCGCCGCTTCCGCTCTCGGACTGGATGCCCTGCTCCGGCGCGATGACGACGCCGAGGCCGCGGTCGGCGGGGTAGACCTGCCAATTGGCGGGGTAGTCGATCTCGAAGAACCCGTTCTGCTGCGCGAAGGTCCGCATCCGCGAGGACGGGGGATCGATGTCGGGAACGGACACCGTGCCTTCTCCGCGCGGTCCGCGGGACGCGCCCTCGCGCAGGCCGGCCGTCCTTCTCTGCGGCGAAGGCAGGCTCCGGAGGTCGTCGTGGACGCGGGCATACTCCGTGGAGTCGCGCCTCCGATCGGCGGGCCCGAGGCGCTCGGCTTCCGCACGCATCCGGTCGGCCCGATCGGCGGGGGCGGGGTGGCTCGAAAAGAACTGCTCGAGACGTCCCGGGTCGCGCGCCTGCTGCTGCTTCAGGAGATCGAAGAAGCTCGCCATCGCCCTGGGGTCGTACCCGGCCTTCGCCATCATGCGGATCCCGGCGAGGTCGGCCTCGTTCTCGTCGTTCCGGCTGAACTTCAGGAACACCGCGTTCAGCCCGACGCCGCCGAGCGCGGCCACGATGTCGCCCGTGGCGCTCCGGCCGCCCCCGCCGCCGAGGAGCCCGCCCAGTATCCCGAGGCCGGCCTGCGCCGCGTAGGCCTTCGAGGCCTGGCGCGTGCCGTGCCGCAAGGCGGCGTGCGCGATCTCGTGCCCCAGGACGCCCGCGAGCTCGCTCTCGTTCCGCGTGGCCTCGATGAGCCCGCGGTTGACGTAGAGGAAGCCGCCGGGGAAGGTGAAGGCGTTGATCTCGGCGGAGTTCACCGCGCGCACGCGGTACTGGAACTTCGCGCCCGGCGCGTTGCGGGCGAGGTCCGTGGCCAGCCGGTTCAAGTAGCGCTCGAGGGCGGCGTCGTGCAGCACCGGCAGCTGGCGCTCCGCCTGCGCCGCGGACTGGCGGCCGATCTCGACGTCCTGCTGCACGCTGAAGAGGTTGAACCCAGGCTGGGGATCGTTCTGGGCGAGGGCGGGGCGACTCGCGCCGCCGAGGACGGCGGCGAGGACCAACGCAAGGCCGGTTCGCGACGTCGATCGCACGGCGAGAGCGGATCTCATGCGCATCCTCCTCGAGTTCACTGGCTCGCGATATCCGGGGCGACGTCGTCTCGGTCTGTCTCAGTGCGGCATTCGTCTCCGAGCCACATCTCCCCGCAGGAGGTGACTGCAAGACGTGTTCCCGCCTAGCGTCCGCCCGGCACCGGGATTGCTCGACATTTGATATGTCGATGCCGAGCGTCTTCGTCGGGGTGAGCGGATACGACTATGAGGAGTGGCGCGGGTCCTTCTACCCGGCGGAGATGCCGCGCTCCGCCTGGCTCGACTACGCGCGCGAGAGCTTCGACTCGGTCGAGCTGAACGGAACTTTCTACAGCCTCAAGACCCCGGCCGCCTACGAGCGCTGGGCGGCGGCCGCGACGGAGGGCTTCGTCTACGCGGTGAAGGGCAGCGGCTTCATCACGCACCGCCTGCGGCTGAAGGGGGCGGCGAAGGCGCTCGCCAACTTCTACGCGAGCGGCGTCCTCGCGCTGGGCCGGCACACGGGCCCCTTCCTCTGGCAGCTCCCGCCCCGGATGACCTTCGACCCGTTCCGTCTGGAGCCCTTCCTGGCCGCTCTGCCGCGCGACACCGAGGAGGCGGAGCGGCTGGCCCGGCGCCACGACTCGCGGATGCGCGTCCGGGCGCGGCTGCGCTCCGCGGAGCACGTCGCGTATCGCCACGCGTTCGAGATCCGAGACGAGTCGTTCTGCGTCCCGTCCTTCTTCGCCCTCCTGCGCGGCTACGGCGCGGCCATCGTGCTCTCGGACACCGGCGGCCGGTTTCCGAGCGTCGAGGAGAGCACCGCGGACTTCATGTACGTGCGTCTGCACGGCCCGCGCGAGATCTACGCCAGCGGCTACACCGGCCGCGAGCTCGACTCGTGGGCGGACCGGGTGCAGTCCTGGCGCGCGTCGGGGCAGGACGTCTACGTGTACTTCGACAACGACGTGGGGGCCCACGCTCCCTTCGACGCCATGGAGCTCAAGCGCCGCCTCGCGGGCCGGGAGGCCGCCCTCCGCGACGCGCTCGAGGAGACGAGCGAAGCGCTGGTTGTAGATTCGTCCGGGGACTGCTTCACCCGCGCGACCACAGGCCGAACGGGTTGATCGCCGTCCCTTCCCACCATCGCTTCTCCGGGCCGAGCTTGAACACCGCGAAGTGGAGGTGCGGGACGTCCCTGGGCGCGTTGCCCGTCGTGCCCACGTAGCCGACGAGGGACCCGCGGTTGAGCCACGCGCCTTCCTTCAGGCCTTCCGGGTAGCGGTCGAGGTGCGCGTAGTAGTAGCAGTACGTCTCGGTGGGATCGAACTGGTAGACGGTGAGCCCGCCCCTCACGCTCGTGAAGAGCTTGGCCACCCGCCCGTTGTCCACTGCGAGCACGCGCGTGCCGCGCGGCGCCAGGATGTCCACGGCCTCGTGCGCGTGGCCGTCGCGCCCCTCGGAGAACGTGTCGCGCACACCGCCGGGAGGCACCCCTTCCACGGGGAAGAGCAGGGCGCGCGCGCGCAGCCGCTCGAGGTCGGCGTCGAGCGTCCTGGAGGGGAGAGGACCGACCGGCAGCGCGGCCAGAGCGGCGGGCCCGGACACCGGCGCGGGCGGCGGTGCGACCGCGTCGTCCTTGCGGGGAGCGAACGCGCGCAGCGAGACGAGGCCGACCGCGAGGAGAAAGCCGGCGGCCGCGCAGCGAAGAAGGAACTCTCTCACCGCTCCGTCCGCACGAGCTCGACGGGGGTCCCGGCGCTCACCAGGTCGGCGAGCTCGCTCGCATCCCAGTTCGTGAGGCGGATGCAGCCGTGGGACTGCGTCTTCCCGACCATAGCGGGCTCGGGCGTGCCGTGGATCCCGTAGTGGCCGAGGGACAGTCCGATCCAGACGACGCCCACGGGGTTGTTCGGCCCCGGGGGAAGCTTCGCCTTGGCGTGCGACTCGTCGGCGTCCCAGAAGAGGTCCGGGTTGTAGAAGAAGAACGGGTTCCGCTTGACGCGCTTGACCGCGAAGCTTCCGTTGGGGAGCGGATCGTGCTCGCTTCCCACGGACGCGGGGTAGCGCGCGAGGATCTTGT
>JBKPBQ010000076.1:0-6725 GCA_046726955.1 Acidobacteriota bacterium | reverse complement strand
CCAGTGCGCGAAGGGCACGAAGACGACGTTGACCACGATCAGGAACAGGAAGACGACGCCCAGCATCGTCCACGCGAAGTACTCGAGCATGCGCTCGATCGTCCCCCCGAACGAGAGGATGAGCACGACCACGAGCATGAGGACGGTGGCGACGAGCGCTTGCGTCGGCTGGTCGGGAGCGCCGGGCATGCGACCCATCCAGGCGCCGAGCAGTGTCGCCGCCGCGCTGCCCGCGAGGGCCGGCCAGCCGAGCTGGAAGAAGCCGAGCACGATGTAGAACCCCGCCCAGAACCGCGGGCCCGGCTTGAGCCGCATGATGCCGGAGCAGATCGGCTCGCCGGTGTAGAGCGTGTAGCGGATCGCCTCGAGGTTGAAGACGATCTGCAGGAGGATGGCGACCGTCGCGATCAGGAAGATCCGCGTCGAGTACTTGACGGCCGCGGCCGGACCCACGAGCCATTCGCCGCCGCCGATCGAGGTGGCGGCCATGACCGCGCCCGGCCCGATGACCGCGAGCGCGTTCCTCCAGCCGAAGGGCGGAGGGGCGTCGAGCTCCGAGACCTCCCAGGGCGGCAGCTCGCCCGCGGTGGGAGGAAGGCCCTCGTCGTCGAGGACGTCCCTGTCGAGGGCGCCGCTCATACCTCGAGCATCAGCTTCAGCGTGGATCCCGGGCGGTGGGCCATCTTCAGGAAGCTCTCCTGGCCCTCGGCGAGCGGCCGCACCTCGGTCCACGGCGTGAGGTCGAAGCGCCGGGCCTCGATCATCCGCACCGAGGCCTCGAAGTCGCGCGGCGTGTACGCGAACGACGTGAAGAGCGCCTGCTCGTTGCGGATCATCGTCGTGAAGGGCAACGACGAATCGTTGCTGGCGATCCCGAGGAGGACGATGCGTCCGCCTTTGGCCCCGACTGCGGCGGCGGTGCGCCGCGCAGCTTCTGTACCCACGGCCTCGACCACGTAATCGGCGCCACCGCCGGTGAACGCGCGCACCGCTTCCACCGGGTCCTCGCGCTCACCGTGGACCACGAGGTCGGCCCCGAGCGCGCGGGCCACGGCGAGGCGCTCGTCGTTGACGTCCACCACCGCGATCCGCCCCACGCCGCGCAGCCGGGCCACCACCAGGGAGAGGGCGCCGATCGGCCCCGCGCCCACGATGGCGACGCTCTCCACCGCGTCGGGCAGCGAGATGCGGAAGGCGTGGAGGATGACGGCGAGCGGCTCGATGAGGACGGCCTCTTTCTCCGGCAGCGACTCGGAGAGCGCGTAGAGCTGGCAGGCGGGGACGGCCACGCGCTCCGCATAGGTGCCGTGCAGGCGGTCCATCCCGAAGACGCGCCAGTCCGGGCAGACGTTCTGCCGGCCGGAAAGGCAGGCGGGGCAGGCCCGACAGCTCACGAGGGGATTGAAGGAGACGCGCTGGCCGATCCGCCATCCCTCGACTCTCCGCGTCACGTCCAGGATGGTCGCGACCGACTCGTGGCCCATCACGAGCCCGGGCTGGCGGCGCTCGCTGTGGCCGAGGAAGCCGTGGATGTCGGACCCGCAGATGCCGGCGGAGCGCACCCCGAGGAGCACCTCGCCCGGCCGGGGAGCGGGATCCGGGAAGTCCTGGATCTCGACCTTCTCCGGCGCGACGTAAACGAGGGCTTTCATGCGAGGCGCGCCATTCTACCCACAGCCGACCGCTTCAGCGCCGGCCGCCGGCCTTTCCCGAGCTTCCCAGCCGCCCCCGGACGACGGTGATCGAGGCCTCGGGCAGTGTGAAGACGGTGTTTGGCCCGGCGGTGATCGACGTCGTCACGGCCGGCCCGTCGGGATCCGCCCAGCCTCCTCGGACGTCGGGGTGCCAGCGGTACTGCGCGGAGCCGAACGTCGTGAGCCGCACGGGGCCGACGAACGATCCATCGCTCTTGCCGTCGATACCGCCGAACGCGATCGTCACGCGCTGCGGGCGCGTCTGGTCCTTGTTCACGAGCAGGAGCGACCAGTCGCCGTCCGGCCGCAGGAGCGCGTACGCGGTCACGAGCACGTTGCTGGCCGGATCGACGACGTCGCTCGTCGCGGAGAAGACGCGGTGGACTCCGGCTCCGGGCAGGGCCCACTCCTGGGTGAGGAGCTGCGTCGCGAAGAACTGCGACGTCGGCTGCTGGATCTTCTGGTCGGCGTCGAGCGTGAACATCCCGAACGTCCCGCGCGAGCCGTTGCAGCCTGCGTGGAGCCCGGTGGGGATGTAATGGAAGTAGTAGTTCGCGTCGCCGCCGGCGGTGAGGAAGGCGCCCATGAAGTCCGCGAGCCAGAGCGCGCCGAAGACGTCCACCGCGTTGGCGGCGCTCTGCCAGGCGATGTTCGACTCCGTGATGAAGATCGGCGTTCCCTTCGGCAACCCGTCGTCGCGCCAGACCTGGAGGATGTGGGAAATGAGCTTGGGCTCGTCGTAGAGGCTGCTCCACTGGATGTGGCAGGGCTCGTAGGGGTAGTGCTCGAAGGAGAAGAACGTGAAGTCGGCGAGCCGTCCGCGGGCCTTCAGGTACTCGAGGAACCGGCGGAGCCACGACGTGCGGCCGGCGGCGTCGGGCCACACCTGGATGTCCTCGTTCACGCCTTCGAAGACCGGACCGCCGAGCTTCAACGTGGGGTCGACGGCGTGGAGCGCGTCGGCCCACTGCACGTAGAGCGCGCCGTAGTCCTCCGGGAGCATGAACTGGCCGTCCGGCTCCTCGCCCATCTCCACGTACGAGATCGGGTAGCCGCGCTTCTTCATATAGGCGATCTGCGCGGCCGCGTCCTCGGGCGTCGCGTAGAGCATCGACACGGGGACAATTGCCGGCAGCCCGCGCGTGATCGGGCTCGTGAAGAAGAGGTCGAGGCCGACCTGGTCGCGCCGGTCGTTGACGTCCGCAGGCGTGTGCCACGGGTCGACGGAGGAGCAGACGACCGTCGTCTGGTCCTGGTCGGGCGTGTGGCGGACGAGGTCGAAGAGCTCTCTGGCTGGCCCGAGCGTCCCGAGCGAAAGCTCGCGGACCGCGTAGCCCACGCAGTTGCGCCGATCCTGGCTGCCGTGCGTGTCGCACGTGTCGGACGACTCCGCCATCCAGATGCGGAGGTAGCGGACCGAGGTCGTCGCAGGGGCGAGCGCGAGCGTCACGTCTCCGCCTTTGCCGTCGCGGACGTCGCCGCCCGGGAACGTCCGCCAGACGCCCTGCGCCGGAGACCGGAGCGGATCTCGGGCCTGGTCCTCGGCGCTCCAGTACTGCACGAGGTAGCGGCGCGCGAAGGGCTCCGCCCAGGCGATTCGGATGCCGTTCACCGCGTGCGTCCCCGCGAGGTCGATGACGAGCCACTGGGGATGGAGCGAGTCGTCCTCGCCGGTGAAGGCGTGGCTGAGGTACGGGTTGCTCTTCCAGTACGAGTCGAGGTTGCCGTCGGTCACGCGGGAGTAGCCGGAGCTGTCCGTCCCGTCGTTGCGCGTGACGCCGCGGTGCGGCAGGTAGTAGCCGAACGAGTGCCGGATGGGCTCGCCGGACTCGGCGTCGCCCTTGAAGTAGCCCTGTCCGGCGGGATCGCTCCACGTGCCCTTCGGGTTCCAGTGCCACGCCTCCACGTGCAGCTCGGTGTTCTGGCGGTAGCTCACGGTCTGCCAGCCGGCCTCCAGAACCCGCTTTAGAAGGGCAGCGTCGAACGCCTTATCGGTGAAGCTCGCGGAGAGGCGGTCCACTCCCGCGCCGAATGCCTGCTGCGGGACGAAGGAGTGGACCGCGCGGTCAGGGGCGGCGTCGACTCGGATGTTGTGAACCGTCCCCGCCGCTCCCGGCGTCGGGGGTTCGCCCGCGCCCGCGCGGCCGAGAAGAAGCAAGGATGCGCTCAAGGACGCGGCCAGGGAGCGAATTGGGGGCAAGGCATCCTCCTTTGCGTTCGGGGCTAGCATAGTCGAGGCCATGCCCGCGTCCGCTGTTCTCGCGCTCGCCGCCGCGGTCGCCGCGGGCGCGGCGGACGACGGCTCGATCGCCGCCGCTGCCGTCTACACGCGCGTCCGCACGCCGCACTTCGAGGTCCTTACGGACGCCGGGGCGCCGCTCGCCCGCCACGCGGCCGAGCGCCTGGAAACGCTGCGCTCGTCCCTCGCCGAGCTTTTCCCTCCTCGACTCGCCGACGAGCGGCGCATCGTGGCGATCGTGCTCGCCAGCCGCTCCCGCTTCGAGCGCCTGGCGCCGAAGCGGTACGCGGAGCCCCGCGGCCTGGCAGGCTTCTTCCAGAGCGGCTCCGAGTCGGACACCATCGTGGCCCGCCTCGGTGTCGAGACACCCGGTCCTTACGCGGCGCTCGACCACGAGTACGCCCACCTCGCGCTCAACCGCTCGCTGCCGGCTCAGCCCGTCTGGGTGGCCGAGGGCCTCGCGGAGCTGCTGAGCAACGCCGCTTTGGACGGTAGCGCCGCCCACTTCGGAGCGCGTCGGGCCGAGCTCGAAGCGCAGGCCCGAGCCGGCGACGCGAACCTCGCGAGTCTGATGCGCGTCCGCCACGACTCCCCCGAATACCTGGGAGCCCGAGGGGACGGTCGGCTCTACGCGCGATCGTGGGCGCTCGCGCGCCTCGTCGTCGCGCGCCACGGCATGGCCGCCCTGCGCGCGTACCTCGACGCCATCGCGCTGGCGGGCGATCCCGTGGCCGCGTTCGAGGAGCGCTTCGGCGCGCTCTCCGCGGCCGAGGCCGCTCTCTTCGACGTGAGCCCGGGGCCGATCCTGGAGGCGACCATCGCAGCCGGCCCGCCTGCTCTCGCGTACACCGAGGACTCTCCACCGACGGCCGACGTTCTGCAGCGCTTCGGCGACCTGCTGCTCGCCGGCGGCGAGCTCAAGCGCGCGCAGGACTACCTGGACCGCGCGCTGGAGGCGGATCCGGACCACACGGCCGCCCGGATCACCCTCGCCGAGCTGCGCCTGCGGAACGGCGACCGCGAGGGGGCTCGCCGGGAGCTCGCGCGCGTGCTCCAGCGCTCGCCCAACGAGCCCGGAGCGCTCCTGCAGGCAGCCCGCCTGCGCGTCCTCGACGCGAGAACCACGGGCACGCCGCTGTCGCCCGCCGACGAGGACGCCGTCGTCGCCCAGCTCGAGCAGGCGCGCGCGCTCGCGCCGAGCAGCTACGAGGCGGCGATGCTGCTCGCCGAGCTGCGCCCCCGGCCCTACGCGAGCCGCCTCCGTCCGCTCGAGCTCGTTTTCAACCAGGACCCCGGGCGCACGGAGGTGGCCCTCGTGATCGCCGCGCTCCAGGTGAAGTGCCGCGACGTCGCGGGGGCGGTGAGCGTGCTCTCCCGCGCGCGCGACGCGGCCCGCGAGCCCGCGTACCGATTCCTGTGCGAGCACCAGCTCGCCCAGCTCGCTGACTATGCCAGCACAACCGCGGAAGCGCGCGGTCGCCTGGTCGACCTCCTGTGCCGCCCGGACGGAAGCCTCAGCTTCCTGGTGACGGCGGGAGCCAAGGTAATGCGCCTGGAAGCGGAGTCGACTCGCAGCTTCTTCGTCTATTCCGGCACGCAGGAGAGCGACGAAGCCGAGGTGCGCTGCGGCCGCCAGGACCGCGCCATCCTCGTTCGCTA
The DNA here is from genome assembly GCA_046726955.1 of Acidobacteriota bacterium. Taxonomy (GTDB): domain Bacteria; phylum Acidobacteriota; class Vicinamibacteria; order Fen-336; family Fen-336; genus CAVPGH01. The sequence continues at coordinate 1,133 of JBKPBQ010000076.1, read as the reverse complement.
CAGCCGCCCGTCATCCAAAGCGTTGGGCTTCCAGGGCCGCCTGCTGTGGTTGGAGTTCCTCGAGCCGCCGCACATCACGGGTTGACCGCGGTGTTCGGCGGTAACGGTTCGACCGGGCAGGGAGTGGAGACGGGTTCACGGCGAGAGCTAGTCAGGCAAGCCGAGGAGGCCGGCCACCGAGATGTCCTCGTCGAGGTCGGGCCAGTGGATGCCGTTACCCGGCCCGATGAGCCTCCAATGGTTGCGCTGTTCGGCAGTAGCGTCCCGGAGCCGCGGAAACCATTCTAGCGGGACGGTGAGCGAGCGGCCGTCCTCAAGGTGCACCACAAAGGCATCGGGCACGAATTCCACGGCACGGGCACGGGCCTGAGGCGGGCTAACGACCGAAGTATTCATTCCACCGCTCCACGAAAGCCGCTTGGTGCTGGAAAGTCAGCTCGCGCGCTCGCCGCTGCTCGGCCGGCGTGAGTCGGTAGGAGTGGCCATGCTCACGGGCGTCAGCCAGAACTTGACCGCGCCGTCACCCTTCTCGACGTGGACGTGAGGAGGCTCCTGAAGCTCGTTGCTGAAGAGAAAAAGCGGAAGCCCTCGACCTGCAGCAGCGTGGGCATCGCCTGCTCGTCACCGCCCTTCCTTGCGCCATGCGACTCTCTTCCTTCAACTTCCATTGCGCCGCTACACCATCGGCAAGACCGGCTCCATCGCCCTCATCGAAAGGCTGTGGAGGACTCTGAAAGAGGCTCTCCGCCTCGTCGCCATCAAGCCAGCTCACCGCGTGGACCTCGAGCGCCGTGTCCACCAGGGGCTCGTCTACTTCGCTCACTTCCGGCCCCACCAGGGCTTGGCCGGAGCCACTCCGGCTGAGCTCTACCTCGGCCTCGCCCCGCTCCATCACTCGGCACTGCACCCGCCGCGGGCGAGACCCGGAGAAGCCGTACCCGACACGCCACCTTTCGAGATCGCCTATCTCGATCGAGAGCGCACGCTTCCGTTCCTTCGTCGAAAGGCCGCGTAGCTACCCCGTCCACCGCCGACGAGATCGACGGCCGTCGTGTGCCCGGCCACGGTTAAGGCACGCCTCCTCCGACCTCAGAACACCGACCAGCGAGACCGAATCGCACGCAGGATCAACC
>JBKPBQ010000075.1:0-11696 GCA_046726955.1 Acidobacteriota bacterium | reverse complement strand
GGACCGCACGCTCACCACCTACAGCGTCGTAGGGGGCTGGACGAAGATCTTCTCGAGCACCGTAGTCAACGAGTTCCGCGGCGGCTACAACTACGATGACTTGAAGCGTCAGAGCACCTACAACGTGCAGCAGGTCAACGCCGCACTCGGCCTCGAGACGGCACCCAGCGTGGGTCCGGACCGCGTGGGCATTCCCCGCTTCGAGTTCCAGGGCGGCTCCTCCACGGCGCGGCCCATCAACCTCAACGACGGCGGCTTCAACGCGGACCGCACCACCAAGCAGAACGCGTTCTCGCTGAGCGACAACCTCACGTGGGTGATGGGCGCTCACTCGTTCAAGGCGGGCGGGCTCTGGAACCGCAATTCGGCGGTGGACGGCCGCGGCCGCGGCGTCGACGTCCGCGGGCGCTACCGCTTCAACGGCAGCAAGACGGGGAACGCCTTCGCGGACTTCCTGCTCGGCCTGCCCATCAGCGTCGGGGACCGGATCACGAACCGCGGCCCGCTCGACGGCCATTCCGACGACTTCGCGGTGTTCGCGCAGGACGACTGGAGGGTCAACCGCGATTTCACGGTGTTCCTCGGCCTGCGCTACGAGGTGGTCGGAGCGTGGCACGAGAAGAGCGGCATCCTCGGCAGCTTCCAGCCGTTCGACGGCGGCCACCACGTGGTGCCGAGCCAGGAAGTCGCGGCGCTCTTGCCCCCTGGTGTGATCGCGCTCAACCGGACGGAGATCGCCTCCCAGGTCGGCATTCCCGACACGCTCGTCAACACGGACAAGAACAACTTCAGCCCGCGCGTGGGCTTCTCGTGGCGGCTGGGCGGGAGCGACAAGACCGTATTGCGCGGCGGCTTCGGGATCTTCCACCCGACGGCGGCGGTTCAGGGGGTGCGCGACAGCCTCGCCTCCAACATGTTCCGCTACTTCAACATCCGGACCGGCAACGTCACGCTCAAGAACGGCTTCACGACGGGCGTGGGTGGCGTCGACCTCGCCGACTTCGGCAATCAAGGCATCGACCCGAACCTGCAGCTCCCCGACGTCTACCAGTACAACGCGACGCTCGAGCGCGAGCTGCCGGGCGGCATGGGGATCCGGCTGAGCTACATCGGATCCACGAGCCGGAAGCTCCTCGTGGACCGCGACTTCAACACCGCGCCCGCGAGCACGAACACGATCATCCTGCCCGACGACTTCGACAAGATGCCCTTCCCGCTCTACGGCACCTTCATGGACTACGTCCAGAACACGGGATCCGGACAGTTCCACGCCGGGCCGATCGAGCTGCTGCGCCGCTTCCGCAACGGCCTCGCCTTCAACATCGCCTACACGCTCTCCCACTCGGACAGCAACGCTCCGGACACCGGCAACAGCAGCGTGGGCGTCGTGCAGTTCGACCCCTACGACATCGAGAAGGATCGCGGCCCCGACCCGAACGTGGTGACGCATCGGCTCGTGGCGAACGCGACGTGGGACATCCCGGTGGGCCGGGGACGCAAGCACGGCGCGAACATGCCGGGCTGGGCGAACGCGCTCTTCGGGGGCTGGACCGTGTCGACGCTCGTCCAGGCCCGCAGCGGCAATCACCTGACGCCGTTCTTCACGAGCTTCTACACCACGACGCCCTGGAACACGGGCAAGCCGCTCGACGGCCTGGGCAACGCCTTCTGCTGCGCCTGGCGGCCCGACCAGATCAGCGATCCGAACGTCGGCCACACGCGCGACCAGTGGTTCAACCAGGCCGCCTACGCCCTCCCCGCCCCCGGACAGCTCGGCAACGCCAAGAAGGGCAGCCTGCTCGGACCGGGCACCTGGGTCGTGAACTTCGCCTTCTACAAGGACATCGTCACGCAGCAGCGCTTCAAGCTTCAGCTCACGGCTCTCCTCGACAACGCCTTCAACCACCCGCAGTTCTTCCCGGGATACGGCCAGGACAGCGGGTTCGCCCAGCTCGACAGCTGGCTCGTAGACGGAGATCCCAACAACGGGTCGACAGCCGTGCTGGGCGGCGACACGATCAACAACATAGAAGGATTCGCCGTGGGGAGAGTCTTCCGCATAGGCTTACGGGCGACGTTCTAGACGGCATTTGCGGCGCGTGGCCCCTCCGCGGGCCACGCGCCTTTTTCTTTTCCGGCGCTGCCACCGTCGAGAGCTGATCGCGTCATGACCGAGCCCACGGCCGCGGGGTTGGGGACGGCGCCGCTGCCTTCCGCCGTGGAGAGCGAAGAGCAGCTCGAGGAGCTGCTATCGCGTCCCTCCCCCGCCGACGTCGAGTGCCTGCAGCGGCTCCCCGGCGACGTCGCCGTCCTCGGCGCAGGCGGAAAGATGGGACCGTCGCTCGCCCGGCTCGTTCGGCGCGCCGCCGATGCCGCCGACGTCGGCCGCCCGCGGCGGCGCGTGGCTGCGGTCTCGAGGTTCGGCGATGCCGCGGCGGCCCGGGCGCTCGAGGAGTGGGGCGTCGAGGTCCTGCCCTGCGACCTCCTCGACGCCACGGCGGTCGCCAGCATCCCCGCTTTCGACAACGTGCTGTTCCTGGCGGGGATGAAGTTCGGGGCCTCCGGGCGGCCCGACCTCACGTGGGCGCTCAACACCGTCGTCCCCGCGAACGTGGCGCAGCGCTTCTCCACGTCGCGCATCGTCGTCTTCTCCACGGGCAACGTCTATCCGCTCGTTCCTCCGGAGACCGGGGGCTCGCGCGAGACGGACCTTCCGGACCCCGTGGGCGAGTACGCGCAGAGCTGTCTCGGACGCGAGCGCGTCTTCGAGCACTACTCGCGCGAGCGGGGCACGCGCGCCCTCGCCTTCCGGCTCTTCTACGCAGTGGACCTCCGCTACGGTGTCCTCGCGGACATCGCCCGGAAGGTCTTCGGCGACGAGCCCATCGATCTCACCGTCGGCCACGTCAACGTGATCTGGCAGGGCGACGCGAGCTCGTACGCGCTGCGCTGCCTCGCCCTCACCCAGTCGCCGCCGCGCGTACTGAACGTGACGGGGCCGGAGATCGCCTCCGTGCGCGCGAGCGCCGAGGCCTTCGGCCGGCGGTTCGGACGCGAGCCGCGGCTCGCGGGAAGCGAGGGTCCGATGGCGCTCCTCGGCAACTCCTCGCTCTGCCGGTCGCTCCTGGGCCCGCCGTCAGTCGCCCTCGACCGCCTGTCCGACTGGACGGCGCACTGGGTGGAGAGCGGCGGGCGGTCGCTGGGCAAGCCTACGAAGTACGAGAGGTCCGATGGGCAGTTCTGAGACCGCGGCCGCTCTCCGCTCGGGCCTGGTGATCCCCGCGCACCCGCTGGCGCTCACCGCGGAGCGCACGCTCGACGAGCGCCGGCAGAGGGCGCTCACGCGCTACTACTGCGACGCCGGCGCCGGCGGCGTCGCCGTCGGCGTGCACACGACGCAGTTCGCGATTCGCGAGAAGGGCCTCCTGCGGCCAGTGCTGACGCTCGCCCGCGACACCGTCCGCGCGCACGAGGCAGCCACCGGGCGCCGGCTCGTCAAGGTGGCCGGCGTGTGCGGCCCGACGGCCCAGGCGCTCGGCGAGGCGGCGCTCGCCCGCGACCTCGGCTACGACGCGGGCCTCCTGAGCCTGGGCGCCTTGCGCGAGGCGACGACGGCCGAGCTCCTCGATCACTGCCGCCGTGTGGCCGAGGTAGTCCGGGTCTTCGGCTTCTACCTGCAGCCCGCGGTGGGCGGCCGCCTCCTCGACTACGCCTTCTGGCGCGGATTCCTCGAGATCGACGGCGTGGTTGCGATCAAGATCGCGCCCTTCAACCGCTACCAGACGCTCGAGGTCGTGCGGGCCGTCGCGGACAGCGGCCGCGCCGGCGACGTCGCGCTCTATACCGGCAACGACGACGCGATCGTCTTCGACCTCCTGGCCGATTTCCCGGTGGGCGCGAGCGGATCCCCGGTTCGTATTGTTGGCGGTCTCCTCGGCCAGTGGGCGGTGTGGACGCGCCAGGCGGTCCTCCTTCTCGAGGCGGTCAAGGCCTGCCGGACGCACAACGGCGACGGCGCGCAGCATCTCCTCGCCCAGGGCCACCAGCTCACCGACGCCAACACCGCGTTCTTCGACACGAGGAACGCGTTCCACGGCTGCATCGCGGGCATCCACGAGGTCCTGCGGCGTCAGGGGCTGCTCGCCGGCCGCTGGTGCCTCGACCCGAACGAGGACCTCTCGCCCGGCCAGGCGGAAGAGATCGATCGCGTGATCCGCGCCTACCCGCACCTCGCGGACGACGTGTTCGTGGCCGAGAACCGCGACCGGTGGCTCCGGTGAGCGCTCTCCTGGAGCTGGTCCGCACCCAGAAGCGCGGCGAGCCGCTCGGCATCGCTTCGATCTGCTCGGCCAACCGCTACGTCCTCGAGACGGCAATGCTCCAGGCCGCCTCCGACGACGACGTCGTGCTGATCGAGGCGACGTCGAACCAGGTCAACGGCGAGGGCGGCTACACGGGGATGAAGCCCGCCGGCTTCGTCGCTTTCGCACGAGGACTGGCCGAGGGCGTGCGTTTTCCGTTCGAGCGCGTCGTGCTCGGCGGCGACCACCTCGGGCCCTTTCCTTTCGCACATGAGCCCGCGCGAAGCGCCCTCGAGAAGGCGCGGGAGATGGTCCGCCTCTACGTCCTCGCCGGCTTCACCAAGATCCACCTCGACACGAGCATGCGCTGTGCGGACGATCCGCCGGGGCCGCTCGCGGACGCGACGGCCACCGAGCGCGCCGCCGATCTCCTCGCCGTCGCCGAGGCGGCGCACGCAACGCTGCCTTCGGGCACTGCCCCTCCGCTATACGTGATCGGCACCGAAGTGCCGGTCCCAGGCGGCGAGCAGGACGTGGCCGATCACCTGGAGGTGACGCGTCGCGAGGACGCGGAGCGGACGCTCTCGCTCGCCCGCGAGGCCTTCGCCGCACGCGGCCTCGGCGCCGCCTGGGAGCGCGTGATCGCCCTCGTGGTCCAGCCGGGCGTGGAGTTCGGGGACACGGTCGTCTTCGACTACGACCGCTCGCGAACGGGAGCCCTCCGCGAGCTCATCCGCGGCCACGGCGACGTCGTCTACGAGGCGCACTCGACGGACTACCAGACGGAAGAGGCGCTGGCCGCGCTCGTGGAGGACCACTTCGCGATCCTCAAGGTCGGTCCCGGCCTCACCTTCGCGTTCCGCGAGGCCGTTTTCGCACTCGCCGCGATCGAGCAGGAGCTGCTCGGCCGGCGCCGCGGCTTCGCGCTGTCGGAAATCCGCGACGTCCTGGAGCGCGTCATGCTCGCGCATCCGGGGAGCTGGCAGCGCTACTACTCGGGAGACGACGAGCAGAAGCGCCTCGCTCGTGCCTTCAGCCTGAGCGATCGCGTCCGCTACTACTGGCCGCGGCCCGAGGTCGAGGCGGCGCTCGCGCGGCTCCTCGACAACCTCGGCCGCGAGCCGATCCCCGGTCCCCTGCTCAGCCAATACCTGCCCGGTCCGGCCGCGTCGCTGCGCGCGGAAGGCGGGAAGGCCGTCCCCCGGGACTTGATCCACCGCAAGATCCTGGAAGTGACGAGCGTCTACTCCCGCGCGTGCCGTCGACGGAAGCGGAAAGGAGTCGGATGCTAAGATGCGCCCGATGCCCGAGCGCCGACGGCGCACCGTGAGGCCCGTCCCCCGGTCGAAGCCCGCGCGGCTGCTCGTGGAGGAGCGGCGCCGCCGCATCATGGAGCTGCTCGACACCCAGGAGCGCGTGACGGTGGACGAGCTCGTCTCGCACTTCGAGGTCTCGGCCGTCACCATCCGCGGCGACCTCGACGCGCTCGCCAACGCGGGCGCGGTCGTGCGCTCGCACGGCGGGGCATTGAAGCGCGTGGACGCCCCCGAGGACATGCCGATCACGGTGAAGGAGACGCTCCACCACCCGGAGAAGGTGCGGATCGCCCACGCCGCCTGCCAGATGATCCGGGACGGCGAGACGATCATGCTCGACTCCGGCACCACCACCGCCGAGATCGCGCGCCAGCTCAAGTTCCTGAAGCTGCATTCCCTGAACGTGATCACGAACGCGCTCAACATCGCGGTCGAGCTCGCCAACCTGCCGACCGTCCGCGTGATCATGATCGGGGGCATCCTGCGCCAGATGAGCTACTCGCTCTGCGGCCCGCACGCCGAGCAGACGCTCCGTCTCCTGCATGCGGACCGATTGTTCCTCGCCGTGGACGGCCTCGATCCCGAGATCGGACTCATGACCCCGGATGTGCTCGAGGCCCAACTCAACGCGGTGATGATCCAGGTCTCGCGCGAGGTGGTCGTGGTCGCGGACTCCACCAAGTTCCAGCGCCGGAGCTTGTCCGTCATCGCCAAGATGGAAAGCGTGCACAAGGTGATCACGGACGAGGGAGTCAAGCCGGACATGGTGGCGGCCCTGAAGAGCCGCAACATCGACGTCGTGATCGTCTAGCTCGCTTCTCCAGCGTCCTTCCGCGTCAGCACGAAGCCGAGTCCGGCGAACGCCAGTGCCTCGAAGACCGCGATCCACTCGTTCTTGACCTGCGCCGCGTCGGGCGCGGCGAGCGCTCTCGGGATGTGGAGCAGGAGCACCCACAGGAAGATCATGAGGCCCGAGAGAAAGGCGGCGAGGCGGGTCGTCCACGGGACCATCAGCCCCAGGCCTCCGGCGATCAAGGCGACGGCGGCGAAGTAGGTCCAGAAGATCTGGCTCGGCGGGATCCACGCGGGCACCAGCGTCTTCACGAACTGCGGGAAGAGGAAGTGCTGGATGCCCGACGAGATCATGAAGGCGCCGAGCGTGACTCGTCCGGCCCAGGTGAACGCGGGATTTCTTTCGGCGAGCGCAGCCACCGCGAGCACGCCGCCCGTGAGGACGAGCCCCTTGCCCAGGTTCGTCCAGGCGACGCCGTAGCCCTTGTCGGCGAGTGCGAAGGGCACGTTCCTGAGGACAGCCCAGACGAAGATCAACCCCGCCGCGACGAACGCGGCTTCCCCTGTCCTCTTGGCGAGAGCGATCGCTGCGCCGACGCCCACGAAGACGACGCCTGTGGCGTAGGCCCACGCCAGCCGCCCCGGAGCTCCTTCCGGCCACGCAGGAGCGCGACCGGGAACGAAGTCGCCGAAGAGGAATTGTTGAACACCGAAAGCGGCGAGGCTCGCCGCGAAGAAGAGTCGTCCGACGGGCGGGAGCCTTTCCATCCGCGGCTTTATAGCCGATCGGCGCCGCCGGCTCGAACTGGCCTTGTCCGAGGTGATGAAAGTGGTCTCAAGCGGACCACAATCAACTCTGTCCGGACAGAGTTCCTCGGGCTAGACTCTCCGTCGCCGATCTCAGGGAGGACGCCCCGTATGAAGCTGGCAAGGCTTGCGTTGCTGATGTCCATCGTCGCTCCCACGGGGAGCCTGGCCTCCGACGACTACGTCCTCGGGCCCGACTCGCAGGTCCAGGCCGGCGTCCCCAAGGGCACCGTCGAGGGCCCTCTCCCCTTCAAGAGCAAGATCTTCGACAACACCGCTCGCCAGTACTGGGTCTACGTCCCGGCGAAGTACGACGCGAAGCAGGCCTATCCGGTGATGGTGTTCCAGGACGGCCACGCCTACGTGGACCCCGAAGGCGGCTACCGAGTGCCCGTCGTCTTCGACAACCTCATCCACAAGGGCGACATGCCCGCGACGATCGGCGTGTTCGTGAACCCGGGAAACCTCGGGGAGGACCTTCCCAAGATCCCGTGGCGGGCGACGAACCGCAGCACGGAGTACGACTCCCTGAACGAGAACTACGCGAGGTTCCTCCTCGAGGAGCTGCTGCCGGAGGTGGGCTCGCGCTACAACCTCACCAAGGACCCCGAGGCGCGGGCGATCTCGGGTGCGAGCTCCGGCGGCATCTGCTCGTTCACCGTCGCCTGGGAGAGGCCCGACGCCTTTCGCAAGGTCCTGAGCTTCATAGGCAGCTTCACGAACATCCGCGGCGGGCACGTCTACCCCGCTCTCGTGCGCGCGAGCAGCGTCCGTCCGATCCGCGTCTTCCTCCAAGACGGCTCGAACGACCTCGACAACCAGTTCGGCAACTGGTGGCTGGCCAACCAGGAGATGGCCGCGGCCCTGAAGTTCCGCGGCTACGACTACCGCTTCGAGGGCGGGGACGGAGGGCACACGCCCAAGCACGGCGGGGCCATCCTCCCCGAAGCGCTGCGTTGGCTGTGGCGTGGATACCCGGCCGGCGGCGCGACGAAGGCGGAAGACTGAAGCCCTTGCCCGCGTCCGAGGCGAGCGCCACCTTCCTCGCGGGACGCGCCCTCCTCGCCGTGCTCTTGATGGTCGCCTTCTACGGTCTCGCGCTCGCCATGATCGCCCTCCTGCTCGGGGTGATCCTCCTCGAGATCCGCCTCGGGAGGTTCAATCTGCAGATCTCCGTGTTCGTCCTCGTCGGAGCCTTCCTCATCTTGAAGGCGATCGTCCCGCGGCCGGACCACTTCGAGCCTCCCGGGGCGCCGTTGGCGCCCGCGGACCAGCCGCGCCTCTTCCAGGAGATCCGCGAGATCGCCTCCGCCACGGGGCAGGCGATGCCCCGGGACGTCTACCTCCTCCTGGACGTGAACGCGTGGGTCAGCCAACGCGGCGGCTTGATGGGGATCGGCAGCCGGCGGGTGATGGGCGTCGGCCTGCCGCTCCTGCAGGCCCTCGACGTGAGCCAGTTTCGGGGGGTGATCGCCCACGAGTTCGGCCATTTCCACGGCGGAGACGTGCGCATCGGACCGTGGATCTACAAGACCCGGGCCGCGCTCGTGCGCACGCTCGCGGACCTGAGCCAGCACTCCGGCTTCCTCACCCTGCCCTTCCACTGGTACGCGATGCTCTTCTTCCGCGTGACCCACGCCGTCTCGCGCCACCAGGAGCTCCTGGCCGACGCGCTTGCCGCTCGGATCGCGGGACCGACGGCGCTCGGGAGCGGCTTGCGCGCCACCCACGCCGCGGGCCTCGTCTTCCCCTTGTACATGCACGCGAACGTGCATCCCGTCGTGACCGCAGGCTACGTCCCTCCGCTCGCCGAGGGCTTTGCGCGCGTCCTCGACGCGCCCGCGGTCGCGCAGCAGATCGAGCGGGCCCTCGACGAGGAATATCGGGAGGGAAAGCCGGATCCGTACGACACGCATCCGCCCCTCCGCGAGCGGTTGGCCGCGCTGGGCGCCCCCCCCACCGGACCGGCCCTCGCCGCGGGACTGCGTGGAGTCTCTCTCCTCGACCGGCTGCCGGAACTCGAGGGCGACCTCGCCTCCTGGTGGACGAAGCGTGCCTCCTCCCTCGAGGACAACGGCACGAGCCTGAACCTCGCCCCGCGTGTTGCGGCCTTGGCGCCCGTGCCCTGGGAGGAGGTCGGCATGCGCGTGGTGTTACCCGCGTGGCGTCGATACGTCGAGAGGGCGAGGGACCGTCTCGCCGGGATCACTCCGAGCTCCCTTCCCACGGTCGACTGGCGGGCGTTCGGGGTCAAGCTCTCGGGGGCGACGGGGGACGAGGCGCTCGAGGTGGCGGACACGATGATCGGCGTCGCCGTGGGTCTGGCTCTCGTCGGGGCCGGCTACCTCATCGACTCCCAGCCGGGCTCGAGCCAGGCGCTCGTCCGGGGTGGCGAGCGGGTGGAGGTGTTCTCTCTGCGCGAGCGCGTTACACGGTCACCCGAGGAGGAGGAGGCCTGGCGGGCGTTCTGCGAGCGCGCGGGGATCGCCTCCACCGACCTCGGCACCGTCGCGCGCGGAGACTAGTCATGTCCTCGCCCGATCCCGGCTCTCTCGTCGCTTCCGCCCTCGCCCACCTCGGCGTCGCGCACACCGTCATGCCCTGCGACCCCGCCGCCGCCGACACCGCCGTCTTCTGCGAGCGCTACGGCATCGCTCCCGAGGACTCCGCCAATACCATCCTCGTCGCGATCAAGCGCGAGCCGCGACGTTACGTGGCCTGCGTGGTCCTCGCCACGACCCGGCTCGACGTGAACCACAAGCTGCGCGAGGTCCTCGGGGAGAAGCGGCTCTCGTTCGCCGACGCGGAGGAGACGGTAGCCACGACGGGCATGCTCGTGGGCGGCGTCGCTCCGTTCGGCCTGCCGGACGCGGTGCCCGTGCTCGTGGACGAGGCGGTCATGCAGCGGCCGGAGATCGTGCTCGGCGGCGGCGGCCGCGACACGAAGTTACGCCTAGCCCCCGCGGAGCTCCGGAAGATCCCCGGCGTGCGCGTGGTTGCGGGCCTCGCCCACCCGCGCTGAAGGACGAGCAGGGGTAGACTGCCGCGCGGAGGCCCCATGAGCACGCTCATGTTCTTGATCCTGGCCGCGGCTCTTCCCGCCGGCGAGAAGACGCTGCGCCTCGCCGACGGCGTCGAGATGGCCTACGTGGACCGGGGCCAGGGAGACCCCGCGCTCGTCTTCGTCCACTGCGGGAACTGCCGCAAGGAGATCTGGCGCGAGACGCTCGACGCGTTCGCGGGCGATCACCGCGTGGTGGCCATGGACATGCCGGGCTACGGCCGCTCCTCGGCGGCGAAGCGGGAGAAGTCCTCGATCGAGGGGCTCGGCGCCGACGTGGCCGCGCTGGTCGACGAGCTGAGGCTCCAGAAGGTCGTGCTCGTCGGCAACTCGCTCGGGGGACCGGTCGCGCTCGAAGCCGCGCATCGTATCGGGCCGCAGCGCGTCCTCGGTGTGGTCGCGGTGGACACGCTCCATAACGTCGAGCTCAAGTTTCCGGACGACATCTGGCGTCGGGTCCTCGCCGGCTACCAGCAGGACTTCGTGAAGACCTGCGACCGGATGATGCTGAGCCTGCTCCCCGAGGACGCGTCGGAGGCGACGCGCCAGCGGATCGACGAGGAGACCTGCGGCAACGAGCCGAAGGTCGCGATCGGGATCCACGAGAGCTTCCGGACGTACGACCAGACGAGGGCGCTGCGCGACGCGGGCGTGCCCGTCGTCGCCATCAACGCCACCCGCGTCCCCACCGCGGTCGACGTCAACCGGAAGTACGCCCCGTCGTTCGAAGTGATCCCCATGGAGGGAGTCGGCCACTACCCGCAGGTGGAGCGGCCCGCGGAGTTCCAGGCCAACCTGCGCCGCGCGCTCGCCACTCTCGAGAAAGCCGACCCGCCCTTCAGCTTCGTCGCCCTCGGAGACACGACGTACTCGATTCCCGCGGACAACGCGCTCTACGAGAAGCTCATCGCGACGATCAACTCGGCCTCGCCCGCCTTCTCGATCCACGTCGGCGACACCAAGGGCTACGGCGACTGCGGGCGCGCCTTCCAGGAGAGCCAGCGCAGCTTCTTCGACAGCTTCAAGAGCGCCGTCTTCTACACACCCGGCAACAACGAGTGGGCGGACTGCTGGAAGGAGAACCGCGGAAGCGCCGACCCCACGGAGATCCTGAAGCTGATGCGCGAGGTCTTCTACAAGGAGGCGAAGAGCCGGGGCGCCGCCCCGCTCGCCCTCGTCCGCCAGGCCGACGCGGACCGCGACTTCGCGGAGTTCGCGGAGAACGCGCGGTGGACCTTCGGAGACGCGACCTTCGCCACCCTGAACCTCGCCGGGACGTACAACAACCAGGAGCTGCGCGTCCCCAAGTACTGGCAGGAGTTCGTCAGGCGCGAGCAGGCGAACCTCGCGTGGGTTGGTGCGACGTTCGCGGCGGCCCGCGCGACCGGTCACCGCGCGGTGGTGCTCGCCTTCCACTCG
>JBKPBQ010000074.1:0-7000 GCA_046726955.1 Acidobacteriota bacterium | reverse complement strand
GTCTCGAGCGCGCTCATCCGCCGCGGCTGGTCGGTGGGCCGCGCCCGTCGCACGCTGATGGTGGCCGGCGGCTTCGGCGTCCTCGCCCTCGTCCCCGCCGCCTTCCTCTCGACCTTCCCCGCGCTCGTGGCCTGCTTCGCCGTCGCTACCTTCTCCTATGCCGCGATGTCCACGAACGCGATCGCGCTGCCCGCCGACCTCTACCAGAGCCGGGCCGTCGCCTCGGTGGCGGGCATGGCGGGCACGGGCGCCGGCCTGGGGACGATCGGCTCCACGTACCTCATCGGCCTCGTCGCCGACCGCTTCTCCTTCACCCCCATCCTCATCGTCTCGAGCGTCGTCCCCCTCCTCGCGGCGTTCCTCGTCCTCGTGCTCGTGCGCAACACGAAGGAGTCGGGACGGGGGCTCGTCAAGGTCGTTTGATGCCGCGCCGCCGGCCGCGCGTCGTCGTGCTCTCGGGGCGCACGCTCTTCGAGTCGTTCTTCGACGCGCCCCGCCGCCGGCGGCTGTCTCGCGCGGTGGACTGGGTGCGGAGCGAGTCGCGGCGTGTCGATGCGCGCCTCCGCGGGCAGCTCGCGGATGCCGACGGCCTCGTGACGACGTGGGACAGCCCGCGCCTCGGGGAGGACCTGCTCGAGATCGCCCCGCGCCTCCGCATCGCCGCGCACTGCGGCGGGGAAGTGAAGGGCAAGTTCGCGCGGCCGCTCTTCTCCCGCCTCGTAATTGCGAACGCGCCGTCGCCCATGGCCCCGTACGTGGCCGAGCTTGCGGTGACGTTCCTCCTGCGCGACGTCCGGCGCGTAGAGGAGTATCGCGAGGCGCTGCGGCGGCCGTCGAGCCGCATCTACCAGGCGCTCCACCTGCACGGCGGAGGACGGGAGAGCTTGCGCGACCGCACGGTGGGCCTCGTCGGCTTCGGCCACATCGGCCGGGCGATCGCGGAGAGGCTGCGGCTCTTCGGTCCCCGCGTCCTCGTCTACGATCCCTATGTGCCTCGACGACTGGCCGGCGCCTACGGTGTGACGTTCTTGCCGTTGCCGCGTCTGCTACGGTCCGCGGAATTCCTCGTCCTCGCCGCCGGATTGACGGACGCCACGCGGGGGATGATCGACCGTCGCGCGCTTTCGCTCCTGCCCGCGGGAGCGCTCGTGGTGAACGTCGCGCGGGGAGGGCTCGTGGACCTCGAGGCGCTCGTCCGCGAGGTGCGGCGCGGCCGCCTCCGGTGTGCCCTCGACGTGACCGATCCGCTGGAGCCGCTGCCCCCCCGCCATCCCTTGCGACGGCTGCCGGGCGCGACCCTCACTCCGCACGTCGGCGCGGCCGCCCTGGCGGTGCGGCGGGCGATGGCCGACATCGTGCTCGAAACGCTCGAGCGATTCTTCACCGGGCGGCGTCTTGCCAACCGCGTGACACAAGCCATGCTGGACCGAATGACATGAAGCTCTCGTTCTCGACACTCGGCTGCCCCTCGTGGACGCTCGCTCGCGTCATCGACGCGGCGGGCCGCTACGGCTACGACGGTATCGAGCTGCGGTTCCTGGAGGACGACGACGCGCTCTGGGCTCGGCCCGAGCTCCTGGGCGCCGGCCTCGCCGAAACCCTCCGACGGCTCGCCGACGCGGGGCTCGTCGTGTCCTGCGTGGACAGCCGATCGTTCTTCCACCACCCCGACGCCGCCAAGCGGGCGACCGCGCTCGACGAGGCCGCGCGCACCATCGACCTCGCGGCCGCGCTCTCCGCGCCGGGGATCCGCGTTTTCGGCGATCGCGTGCAGCCGGGTGCGGATCGCGCCTCGACCGAGGGCTGGATCGCAGACGCGCTGCGCTCGCTGGCCGAGCGGGGACGTCAGGCCGGCGTCGAGTGTTGGCTCGAGACCCACGGCGACTTCGCGACGGGTGCCGCCGCCCGCGGGGTGCTCGACAAGACCGCGGCTCCCGGCGCCGCCGCGATCTGGGATCCCGCGAACGCGTTCTCGGAGTTCGGGGAGGCTCCCGCCGATGGCGCGCGTGCGCTCGGCGACGCCGTCCGGCACGTGCACCTGAAGGACGTCGTTCCGCCCCGATCGGAAGGTGCGCCGCCCATCCCCTGGACGCCCGTGCTCATGGGCCGCGGGGAGTTTCCCGCCGAGGACGTGCTCGACGTGCTGGCCCGGCGCGGCTACGCGGGCTTCGTCTCCTTCGAGTGGGAGAAACGCTGGCATCCCGAGATCGAGGAGCCGGAGATCGCGCTCCCGCACTTCATCCGGTACGTCAGCCAGCGGCTCCGCGGCGAGGAGATCGCTCCCGCCGCGCCGCGCCACTTCAACTGCGGCCGGCTCGCGGTGGAAGTGCACCCGGATCGCCCTGCGGTCGGGCGTGCGTCGGCGCGGCTCGTCTCGGACGAGATCCGTCGTCTCCTCGACCGCGACGGGCGGGCCGCCGTGATCTTCGCGTCCGCCCCGTCGCAGAACGAGTTCCTGGCCGAGCTGCGCGGGGACGCCAAGATCGACTGGCCGCGCGTCACCGCCTTCCACCTCGACGAGTACGCGGGCGTCTCGAAGGACCACCCCGCCTCCTTCCGGCGCTTCCTGCAGGAGCGGCTCTTCGACCACGTGCCGGTGGCTGCCTTCAACGGCCTGGATGGGGAGGCCGCGGACCTCGACGGCGAGGCCCGCCGCTATGCGGAGTTGTTGCGCCGCGAGCGTCCGCAGCTCGCGATCCTCGGCATCGGGGAGAACGGGCACCTCGCCTTCATCGACCCGCCCTGTTGCGATTTCCGCGAGCCGCTCGACGTGCGGGTGGTCACGCTCGACGAGGTGTGCCGGCAGCAGCAGGTCAACGACGGTTCGTTCGCGCGGCTGGAGGACGTGCCTCGGCGCGCGCTTTCCCTGTCGATTCCCTTCCTGATGCGCGTGCCCACCGCGGTCGCGATCGTGCCCGGCCCCGCGAAGCGGAAGGCCATCGCGGAGGCGCTGCAGGGACCGGTCACGTGCGCGTGCCCCGCGTCGATCCTGCGCCGGCACCCGCGGGCGACGCTGTTCCTGGATGAGGCATCCGCGGCGGGACTGACCGCCCCGGAACCGACGGCGTGACGCGAGCGGTAGTCCTCCCGTTCGTTCTCGTAGCTGCCGCGCTCGCAACAGAGACGGTGGGGGGTGCCGCCGCCGTGACCGTCTCCGAGGGATTCCTCGACCTGCCCACCGACGAGGAAGGCCCGCCCGACGTCAACCCGCCGTTCGACCTCTTCCAGAGCGGCCGGTTCAACTACCCCTACGCGCTGCGCGAGAGTCTCACGGGCAAGCAGAGCACGGTCCGCTACCGCGCGCTCTTCCTCGAGAACGAGCACCTGAAGCTCGCGGTCCTGCCCGAGCTGGGCGGCCATCTCTACACGTGTGTCGACAAGGCGAACGGGGCGGAGATGTTCTACGCGAATCGCTCGATCCGGAAGGCGAGGATCGGCTATCGCGGGGCCTGGGCCGCCTACGGTGTCGAGTTCAACTTCCCGGTCTCGCACAACTGGATGTCGATGTCGCCCGTCGACTACGCGACGGTTGCAAACCCCGACGGCAGCGCCTCCATCTGGGTGGGCAACGTCGATCGTCCGTATGGGATGCAGTGGCGGGTGGAGCTGCGGCTCTCCCCCGGACGCTCCTTGCTCGAGCAGCGGGTCGCGCTCTACAACCGGAGTCCCGTCCGTCATCGCTTCTACTGGTGGAACAACGCGGCGGTGCGCGTTCACGACGACAGCCGCATCCACTACCCGATGCGCTGGACGGCCTCCCACGGCTTCCGCGAGGTGGACACCTGGCCCGTCGATTCCGCCGGCGTCGACCTCTCTCTCGTCGGCAACCACCTGTATGGCCCCGTCTCGCTCTTCAGCCACGGCAGCCGCGAGGCCTTCATGGGCGTCTACCACCCTTGGTCGCAGGCCGGCGTCGTCCACTACTCGTCGCCGGAGGACGCCCCCACGAAGAAGATCTGGTCGTTCGGGGGTGACGCCGACGGGATCGACTGGCGGCGCGCGCTCTCCGACGACATGAGCGCGTACGTCGAGGTGCAGGCCGGGCTCTTCCGCAACCAGGAGACTTACGGCTTCCTCGAGCCGCAGGAGTCGATCCGGTTCACGGAGTACTGGCTGCCTGTGCGGGGAATCGGCGACATCACCCGCGCCAATCCGGACGCCGTGGTTGCACTCGACCGCAAGGCCGAAAAGGCGGGGACCGTGACTCTCGCGTACGGGGCAAACCTCACGCGCTCGGTGAAGGGAGGCCTCGTGCGCCTGAAGGACGGCGACCGCGTCGTCCTGAGCGAGCCGCTCGACGCCGATCCTGCTTCGGTGATCCGCGGCAGCAAGCGCGGCCTGCCCGCTCGCTCGCGGTACACGCTCGAGGTGGTGGACGGCGACGGCCGCGTGCTCATCGCCCACACGGAAGACCAGTGGGACTACGCGCCGGAGTCGGAGATCCGTCTGGGCCGGCAGCCCGCTCCCGCGACGCCGTCCGCCGATGCGCGCACCGACGGCGACTTCCTCCAGATCGGCGACGACCAGGAGCGCGAAGGCAAGCTCCTCGCGGTGGAGGCGACGTATGCCGAGGGGCTCTCGCGGTTCCCAGAGAGCTTCGGTCTTCTGAAGGCGGCCGGCCGGCTCGAGGTCGCGCTGAAGCGCGGCGGGGACGCCCTGCCGAAGCTCGAGCGGGCGAGGGCGCGGGTCAGCAACGACCCCGAGGTCCGCTACTACCTCGGGCTCGCGCTGGCCGCGCAGGGTCAGGACGAGAAGGCGCGCGCGGAGTGGGAAGCCGCTTCGATCCTCGCTCCCTTCCGGCCCGCGGCCCGCCTGGAGCTCGCTCGGCTGGACGCTCGGCAGGGCCATCTCGACGCCGCCCTCGGCCGCGTGCGCGCAGCGCTCGATGACTCCGCCGATGCCGTGCGCCTCGGTGGGCTCGAGGTTGCGTTGCTGCGCCGCCTCGGCCTGGTTGACGCCGCGCGCGAGCGCCTCTCCTACTGGCGGACGCTCGATCCCACGGGCGGGTTCCTGCGCCACGAGGCGCTCAAGCTTGGAGGCGGGGACGACGGTCTCTGGCTGCATCTTGCCGGAGACCCCGAGCGGGCGCTGGACGTGGTCGAGGACTACATGGGCCTCGGCCTCCTCGACGACGCGATCGAGCTGCTCGACCGGCGGTACCCGACGGGCGAAGGAGTGTCGGCGGAAGCGGGCACAGCCGCGCCCCAGGACTACCCGCTCGTCGCGTACTACCGAGGCTACTGCCGCGAGCGGCGCGGGGAGTCGGGCAGGAAGGATTACGACGCTGCCTCCGCCCAGTCCACGCGCTACGTCTTTCCGAGCCGCGCGTCCACGGAGCCGGTGCTGCGCGCCGCCCTTCATGCGAATCCGGACGACGCGACCGCGCATTTCCTCCTCGGCTCACTGCTCTTGTCCGGAGGCCGCACGGACGAGGCGATCGCGGAGTGGCAGGAGACCCGCCGTCTCGATCCGAAGCGGCCCGTCCTCCATCGGAACCTCGGGCTGACCGTGCTTCATGCGAAGGGCGACGCCGCGGGCGCGCTCGCACTCTTCCGCGAGGGTCTCGACGTGGACCGCGACAACGTCGCCCTCTACGTCGGCGTCGACCAGACGTTGAGCCTGCTGGGCCGGCCCGCCGCCGAGCACGCGGCCGTGATCGAGCGCTATCCCGATCGCGCGTCCCTACCGCCGGTACTCGTCGAAAAGCTGGCGCTCGCCCTCACGGATGCCGGGCAGGCCGGGGAGGTCGAAGCCCTCTTCGCCAACCGCTTCTTCCCGCGCGAGGAGAACGGCACGAACGTCCGACAGGTCTACCTCGAGGTCCGCTTGCGGCGCGCGCTCGCGCTCGCCCGCGAGGGCAAGGGCCCCGAGGCCGTCGAGATCGTGCAGTCGCTGGAGCGGCCGGTGCCCGGGCTGTCCTTCACGCGCGACGGGATGAAGGCGTTCGTGGACGGGGTGCGAGTGCAGTACGTGATCGGCGAGATCCTCGCGGCCGCGGCCCGCCCGGCGGACGCGCGCACCCACTGGGAGCGCGCCACGAAGGGGGAGGACTGGCCGAACATGAAGCCCGTCTTCGCCGCCCTCGCCGCCCGGCGGCTGGGGACGGCCGACGCGGCGGCACAGACCCGCGACCTCGCGGCGAGCCTCGAGCGCGCGCGGGAGTTCCTGGCCCGGGGGACCGCCTTCCCGGGCATCGCCACCTACGCGCAGGGCCTCCTCCTCCGCGCCCTCGGTCGCGAAGAGGAAGCGCGGGAGCGCTTCCGCCAGGTCTTCCTGCTCCCCGACCTGCGGCTCTCGCACTACCTGGCCCGGCACGCCCTCGAAGGCCCCGACCCGCTCTAGCCGCGGAAACGCGATAGCGCACGGCTGCGGATACGGACGCCCGGAACCATCGCGAGCAGGCCCCAGAGCCGAGAGCCGCTCGTGCGCGCGGTCGACCGATGTCGATGCGAGCCCGCAGCCGCGCGTGAATGGGATCGCTGTCGAGCGGCGGTCCGCACCTAGCGCGTCCCACTCGATCCATTCAGAGAGGCGCTCACGGCCAGCCGTATGTGCATTCTCTCCGCCGGCCACGACCGCTTGCTTCCCACCCTGTTCGCCTATCGCGGGACAAATTCTTGCCAGACCTCCCGTGTCTGGCGCGCCGTGCCTCTTTCGGCTTCGACCTCATTCGTCGGAGACGGCGGCACCGCCTGAACGTCAGCCGTCGGGATCCGGATCACTCTCTCCCGAGCGCCGGTGCCGGTCCATCACCTTCTTCCCGTAGTCCAGCTCGGCGAGGTAGTCGTTGTGCGTGCGGCAGAGCAGAGAGATGTTCCGCGGCTCGGGCCCGCCACCCATTCCGTACGGGTAGCGGTGATGGAACTGACGCGCCGGGGTAAACCGGCAAGGTGCAATGGATGAAAGAGCCAGACACTGAAGGGGTAGCCGCCCACAGTGGCCTCGAGTCATGTGGGCACGCCTGCAAGGGCGTGTCTGAAGCGTTGACAGGGGTACGTGC
>JBKPBQ010000073.1:0-6756 GCA_046726955.1 Acidobacteriota bacterium | reverse complement strand
GGGGGTGGGGGGGGCCCACCAACCCCCCCCCCCCCACCCTGGCGGCCGCGCGCCCCCCCCCTTCCAGTGGGGCTACGCGAGCGGGGGGTCTGGGGGGTGCGACCACCCTCGCTCTTCAGCGAGGGCAAGCAGCACCCCAGCTCAATTACGTCCCGAACAGCCGATCCCCGAAGTCGCCGAGACCGGGAAGGATGAACTTCCGGTCGTTCAGGCCCCGGTCGAGGGCGGCGGCGTAGACGGCGGCGTCCGGAGCCGACGCGTCGAGGTGGGCGACACCCTCGGGGGCCGCGACCACCGAGAGCAGGCGGATCCGGCGCGCGCCCAGCCCCTTGAGGCCGTCCAGTGCGAGGGCCGCGGACCCACCGGTGGCGAGCATCGGGTCGAGGAGGTAGACGATCGCGTCCTCCAGCTTCTTCGGGACCTTCTCGTAGTAGCGCCGGGCCACCGCCGTCTGCTCGTTGCGCTCCAGCCCGAAGTAGCCGACCTCGGCGGAGGGGACGAGCTCCAGGAACGCGTCGAGCATCGCGAGCCCGGCGCGCAGCACGGGCACGGCCACCACGCGGGTGGCGAGCCGCCGAACGGCCGCGGTCTCCAGCGGCGTCTCCACCGTAGCCTCCACGAGCGGCAGGTCTTTCGTGGCCTCCGCGATCACGAGCAGGCTCAGGCGACGGGCGAGCCGCCGGAACTCGTCGGAGGGCGTCGTCTTGTCGCGGAGCGCGGCGAGGACGTCGTCGACCAGCGGATGGCGGACGACGTGCAGCGGCATGGCGGTCGCGAGGATATCACGACGGGAGTGCTATACTCGCCCTTCGACGATGCGCCTGACCCCGGACGAGATCGAGTTCATCTCCCGCAAGATCGTCAAGACCCTCGTGGCCGAGGAGAAGCTCGAGGTCGACGATCCCGCGCGCGTCGTCGCCGACATCTCCCGCGTGATCACGGACGAGCTCCGCGTCGAGGACCGCCTCAACGAGGAGGTCCGCGAGAAGCTCCTGGAGCACGCGAGCGAGATGGAGCGCTCGAACGTCACCTACACGGAGATGTTCAAGATGCTCAAGAAGAAGATGGCGCGGGAGAAGGGGATCATCCTGTGAGGCCGGCCCCGGGGGAGAGAGGGTGAAGCTCTCCCGGGAGAAGATCCTCCGCCTGTCCCACCTCATCCTCGGCCACCTCGACCAGGACGACGCGATCGAGTACTACGCGGACCCCCAGGAGATCCGCCAGCAGATCGTCAAGCTCATCTCGGACGAGATGAAGACGGACGAGGCGATCGACGCCCTCGTGCGGCGCAAGATCGAGAGCCAGAAGCGGCCGATCGTGGAGGGCTCCGACGAGTGGGAGGTCCTCTACCGCAAGTACTACGAGGAAGAGGTGGCCCGTCACCGCAAGGTGATGCCGTAGCCGGCTCGAGCCCTCTCCCGACGATCAGTTCGGCTTGATCGCGCCCTCCGGGGCCTTGCGCGGAGTCTCCGTGCGGTACCCCTTCGCCTTCCAGTCGTTCAGGGGGCAGAAGGTCGACGTCTGGTATCCGTTCTTCTCGAAGAGCTCCGCGGCCCGGGAGCTCCGGCCTCCGCCGTTTCAGGTGAAGACGAGCGCCACGTCCTTCGGGATGTCCTTCATCCGGGCCTCGATCTGCTCCATCGGGATGTGGATGGCCCCGGGGATCGATCCGGACGCGACGTCCTGGTCGGACCGGAGGTCGATGACGAGCACCTTCTCGCCGGCGTCCAGCTTCGCCTTGAGCGCGTCCGCCGGCGTCTCCTTCGCCGTCGCCGACCGCCCCGCGCCCGCCTGCTCCTTCGGCTTCGCGCCGCCTTCGAGCTGCCGCTTGTAGTCCTCGGCGTCGAAGTGACCGAGCGACTCCGCGATCAGCGCGTCGGGGCCGATCCGCCACTCCTCGTACCCGCTGATGCGGACGCCGCGGCCCGTGCCCCCCGGACCGGTGTTGGTCCCGACGAGCGTCCAGCGATAGACGGCCCGGTCACCGGCGACGCTCACCTCGTCCATCAGGACCTTCATGTCCGGAAAGGCGGCCATGAAGCCCTTCGCCACGTCGGTGACCGCCGGGCGGCCCACCGCCGGAGCCGCGTCGTTGACCTTGAGCGAGCCGCTCGGCGAGAAGAACAACGCGACCTGGGCCGGGTCCTGGCTGCACCAGGCCGCGGTGTAGCGGCGCGCGAAGTCGCGCAGCTGCGTGGAGTCGAGGCTCACGGGATTTTCCTTGTCGGCGGCGGCGGCGGTCGCAGCAGCGGCGGCGAGCAGCACCACGAGAAGGGACTTGCTCATCTCGCGCCTCCTTAGCTGTGACTCCTCCCGGCGACTTCTACACCCGCACGCGCACGGAGCGCAACCTCTGCCGCCTCAGGGACGCCAGCGCACCTGCAGCACGTGCGGCCGCCAGTCCGACTCCACCTTCACGTAGCGGTCGGCGCCGATCGTCTCCTCGACCGCGGCGAGAGGGCGATCGTCCAGAAAGGCGCCCTCGAGCGCTCCCGCGTCCGGGGGAAGGCGCACCCCGAGCTCGCCGGAGCCCGGGGCGTTGCTCTCGAACGACAGGAGTAGACGGCGCGCCGACCCGTCCGGCTCGTAGCGGTAGGCGACGTAGCGGTCGATCGCGGGCTCGTAGACGCGGACGGCCCCAGCCGACGGGCCCAGGCGAACGGTCAGGGTCAGCGAGCCCGCGCGCGAGTCGATGCCGAAGACGCCCTGGAAGACGGCCGCCGAGAGCGCGCCCGCGCTCCCCGCATAGCGGGCGCTGCCCTGGCCTCGGCCCGAGCGGGTGTTCCACTCGTAGAGCCCGCCGGCGGAGGCCACGCGGGCGGCGATGTCCTTGAGCTGGCGGAGAGCCGCCTCCGACCCGCCCCGCCTGAACTCCGCGAGGAGGAAGCGGCCCGCCCACCAGTCCCACTGGCCGCCGTTCTGGTACGTGTACTCGTCCTTCTGTATCGGGTGGCGGAAGAAGCCCGCTGGGAACGGAGGCAGGAGCACGCCCGCGATCGTCGCGATCCGCGCGTCCCGGCTCCGCTGCTGCGCCACCGCGAAGAGGCTGCGGGCCTCCGCGTCGTCCGCGACACCGTAGAGCGCGGCGAGGCCGTTGCCGCCGAGGGCGAAGCGGTCCGACAGCTCGAGATCGGGCGGCCGGGGATCGGGGAGCGTGCGCGCGAGGCGGAAGAAACCGCGGTCCGCCTGCCAGAGCCGCTCGCGGACCCGGGACCGGATGCTTTCCGCCCGCTCGCTCCACTCCCGCCCGCGCCCGGCTTCGCCCGCGACGGCGCAGAGCTCGGCGAGCACGTCGGCGGCGCGCACGAAGAGGACGCTCGCGTAGAGGCTCTCCACCCGGGGCGTGCGCTCGTCGAGGTAGATGACGCGCTGGTCCGCGTAGGCGGGGCTGACGTCTCCCCAATCGGCGGTGAGCGCGGCCGTGACGAGCCCCTCGTGCCGCTTCTCCCGCCAGACGTACTCGAGCGCGGCGTCGAGGCGATCCAGGAGGCGACGTCCCTCCACCGGCCCCGTGAGCCACTCCCGGCGGCCGGTGAGCGTAAAGACCTGGCCCGCCGCGTCGATAGCACTCGCCTCCTGGTCGCTCGCGGTCGTGTTCTTGTCGGCAGAGAGGACGGTGGCTTTGGCGCGGTGGACCTCTTCGACGCGCGGGGCGTTGACCCGGAAGACCGCGGGCTCCCCCGAGGCGATCCAGTCCCAGAGCTGCCCGTCGGGCCGCTGGTGGGCGAGGTGCTCCTCGAGCCAGCTCGTCAGGTGGTCGAGGCCGTAGTAGTAGCGGGTGGCGGGGACGAGCGTGGCGCTGTCGCGCAGCCAGACCTGCGGGTACACGTCGCCCGCGCCGAAGCCGCGCACCGTCCCCCGCTTTCCCTCGAACTCCTTGCGGTTCGCCTCGAGGGTGGGCCGGACGAGGTCCTGGAGGGCGTCCAGGGCGGGATCGCCCGTCGACCAGGCGATCTCCCGGGCGTAGCCCACGAGGGAGAGCGCGGGCCGCGCCGCGGGAGCGGCGGGGACCCGCGAGCGGCAGGCCAGGGTGGCGAGCAGGAGGATGGGGATCGCGAGACGCCTCGTCCGCCCCGGCACCCGCTACGCCCCCGTGCGGCGGGCCCGGTCCTGCAGGCCATCGTAGGCGGCGTACTTGTAGGCCTCGCCGAGCGTCGGGTAGTTGAAGACGGACTGGATGAAGTCGTCGATCGTGCCCCCGAAGTGCAGGCAGCTCTGGCCGACGTGCACGAGCTCCGAGGCCATCTCCCCGAGGATGTGCACGCCCAGGAGCTTCAAGTCATCGCGGGAAAACACGAGCTTCACGAGGCCGGACATGTCGCCGATGATCTGCCCCCGGCTGTTCCCCGTGTAGAAGCCGCGCCCGACCGCGTAGGCGATCCCTTTCTCGCGGCACGACTCCTCGGTCTCGCCGACGGCCGCGATCTCCGGGATCGTGTAGACGGCCATGGGCAGGAGCGAGGAGACGCGCTGCTTGTAACGCAGGTCGAAGGCGTGGCACATGGCGACGCGGGCCTGCTCCATGGAGGTGGAAGCGAGGGCGGGAAAGCCGATGACGTCTCCGGCGGCGTAGATGTGGGGGACGGCGGTCTGGTAGTTCGCGTCCACCTTCAAGTGGCCGCGCAGCCCCGCCTCGAGCCCGGCCTTCTCGAGGCCGAGGCCGGCCGTCACCCCCATCCGCCCCGTGGCAAAGAGCACACGCTCCGCCTCCTGCCAGCCGCCGCTCCGGAGGCGGAGGCCGACGAGCCGTCCGTCGAGCACGGCCTCCGTCACCCCGTCCCCCAGGACGACGTCGAGGCCGAGGAGCTCCATCTGTAGCCGGAGCCGCTCCGAGATCTCGGTGTCGAGGAACGGGAGCAGCCGGTCCGACCCGCTGAGCAGCGTCACCTCGATGCCGAGGGCCCGGAACATCGAGGCGTACTCGCAGCCGATGACTCCCGCCCCCACCACGACCAGCGACCGGGGCAGGCTCTCCATGCGCAGGATCGTGTCGCTGTCGTAGAGGCGGGGGTCCCGCGGGATCCCGTCCGGCCAGTTGGGCATCGACCCGGTGGCGATCAGGATGACCGGGGCGGTCAGGTCGCGGGGCGGCGAGCCGTCGGCGGCCAGGACCCGTACGGTATGCGGGTCCACGAAGGAGGCATGCCCCCGGGCGACCTCGACCCGGTGGCGTTCCAGGTTCGACTCGATGAGCTCGCGCAGGGCGCGCACCACCTCCCGCTTCCTGTACATGAAGTCGGGCACGCTGATGTCCTGCTTGACCGTGTAGTCGACCCCGTACAACCCGCGCTGGCGCAGGCCGGAGAAGTAGAGCGCCGTCTCCCGCAGCGTCTTGCTGGGAACGGTGCCGGTGTTGACTCCGGCGCCGCCGAGGTCGGGCTCGCGCTCCACGAGCACCACCCGTTTGTCGAAATAGGCAGCTTGCGCCGCACCTTTTTCCCCGGCAGGGCCCGAGCCGATCACGATGAGGTCGAAGGGCTCCGGCATGGATATCAAGAATTTAACCCGGGAAGCGCCGAGCGCCGACGGACGCAGGTTGCTTGCGGCGTAACCTTTGCATTAGACCAAGGTCGCATTGCGGTTGCGCTCCCCACGGGTATATAGTCGGCGGGCTCGTCTTCAGACGCACCACTTTAGGAGGCGGTCATGAAGGGACGAATCACGGCCTGGGTGCTGCCGGCCCTCCTGGTCCTGGCCGGTCAGACCTGGGCGCAGACGTCAGCATCCGGGGCGACAGAGGATAAAGGATCCAAGAAGACGGTCAAGAAGGAAGACATCAAGACCTGGACGATGACGGTCGACGGCAAGGAGTGGAGCGTCAGGCCAGCCACACCCACCGTCGACGGCGACACAGGATTGTTCCGCCTCTCGTCGGCTTACACGCTGCCGCGTCGTGCGTTCTCCTTCAGCCTCACCCGCGACAACTACGACCGCGACCCCAAGGGGATCGACTACTCCGAGCACGGGCTCAACATCGGCTTCGGCGCCACGGACCGCCTGGAGCTCTTCGGCCACATCGGGCTGCAGCACCGTACGAAGGCCCACTACCTCTTCGAGCCGGGCTTCTGGAACGAGGCTCCCTTCATCAACTCCGGTTGGGAAACCGGGTTCGGCGACATCCGCGTCGGCGCGAAGTACAAGATCCTCGACGACTACCAGCACGGCGACCCCGTGGGCCTCGCCATCAAGGGCAAGGTCAAGTTCCCGACGGCCGACGAGAACAAGGGCCTCGGCACCGGCGCTACGTCGTTCGGTGTGGACCTCATCCTCTCCAAGACCATCAACTACGACCTCGACCTCCACGGGTCGATCGGCTACGAGTTCACGGGCGACCCCGACGGGGTGGACCTCGCCAACGCCTTCAAGTGGGGCGTGGGCTTGAACGTCCCCGCCTGCCGTTGGTTGCAACTCCACCTCGAGGTGACGGGCAAGGTCTACGGCGACACGACGCCCAAGCAGACGAACCCGGCCGACCTCATCGTCGGCCCCGCGGTCTGGTTCGCCAAGGGCTGGTTCGTCCGGCCTGCGTATTCGTACGCGCTCAACTACGACGCCCGCGGCGTCGGCGGATCCACCGGCAAGAAGTCCGGGATGAACTTCGCGGTCGGCTACCACGGCGGGACGCCGTGCTGCGAGGTCTACGTTCCGCCTCCGCCGCCCCCGGCCCCCGCGAACCGGCCGCCCACGGTATCGCTCGACTGCGTGAAGGACACGCTGCTCCAGGGGGAGACGACGCCCTGCAACGCGACCGCCTCC
>JBKPBQ010000072.1:0-3781 GCA_046726955.1 Acidobacteriota bacterium | reverse complement strand
CGGAGGTCGCGGTGCCGGGGTAGGCGGCGGAGACCTTCCGCATCGCGTCCACCGCGGAGCTGGTGCTGCCCGCGGAGCTGCGGGCCACCCCCTCGCGCAGCGCCTGCTCCTCGGGAGTGCGCGGCTCCGCCGTCACGCGGTAGGCCGGTGCTGTGGCCGCGGACAGGACGCCGACGAGAACGAGGAACGAGAGAGGCAAGGCTACTGGAACGATACTACATCGGGCCGAGGGCTCCTGCATCGCCCCCGGCCAGGATGCGCACGAGCTCGTCGAAGAAGTAGTTCGTGGAGTCGCGCACCCCGGCCGGCACCCGGTCCGCGTACATCTGGCGGCCGCGCTCGATGTCTTCCTTCAGCCGCTCGTAGATGTCCTTGTTGCGCCGTCCCTCGTTGACCTTGGACTCGTTGTAGAGCTTGATCTCGCTGACCACGAGACGCGCGAAGCGCTTGGCGTCCTCGTGGGCCTTTTGCTCGTCCGGCGAGAGGGCGCGCGCCGGAGCGGCCGCGGGTCGAGCGGGAGGCGCCGCCGGGCGCGCGGGAGCGGCCGGCGCCTGCTTCATGGTGGCGAAGGTCGCGGCGTTGAACATCACGGTGGAGGCGCCTTCGCCGTCCGGAACCGCAACGGGTGTCGCGGCCGGCGGCGGGGCCGGGCGCGGCGGAGGAACGCCGGCGCGCTCGCGGATCTCGTCTCCGCCCTGCCGGATGGCGGCCGCGCGCTCCGCGCTCGTTCCGGCGGTCTGCGTGCTTACGCCCGGCTTGGGGGCGGCGGTGAGAAGGTCGATCGTCTTGCCTGCGAACGAGACGAGGATTTCCACGGCGTCGGCGTCGGACGGCGGGACCTCCTCCTGCGACGAGTCGCAGTAGAGGATCGCCGCGACCTTGTCGCGCAGGATCAGCGGAATGGCCAGGATCCCCTGGGGGTCTCCGCCGAGACGCGCGAGCGCCTGGCCCGTGCCCGGTGAGTGGCCGATGAAGCCGCGCTCGGGGTGCCGGGAGTTGAGCGCGAGGCGGAAGACTGTGTCCGTGTTGAGGGGCACGCTGATCTGCTTGATCATTTCCGGCTGGGGGATGCCGCGCGCGTACCAGCCGATGGCGCTCGGGCCCTTCACGATGAACATCGCCGCACGGTCCACGTACTGCGAGACCTCGTTGACGAGGTAGGTGAGGACCTCGGACAGGCTCGTGCCCTTCTCGACCGCGGAAAGCGAAGCTCGAAGCGCTGCGAAGCTCGGGCCGCTCGGCGGAGGAGGATTCTGCGCCACGACCTCGCTCATGGCCGAGCCCACGTCGCCCTCGTTGATCTTCTCGTCGTAGCGCGCGACCGTCTCCTGCAGATCGTCGAGCGAGCGTACGAGGTTGGCCTGGTGCTCCTGGATGTTCCTCTGGATCTCGACGACCCAGTTGGCCATCTGCTGGCTGATGAGGGCCAGCGTCTTCGCTTTCAGGTCGTCTTCAAGACCCATCAACTCCCTCGGGCGCTCCTACGCCAAAAGCGCTTTCTGGTGTGGATTTAGCAGCCCTCGCATTATCCATTACCTGAGCTGCGGCTGTCAATCTCGGCTCTCCCGGAGATCCCGTCCGGAGTTATGGTCGGGGTCCCATGGGGCGCTCTTCACCGCCAGGAAGAAAGGCGCGGCGCGGCGATCTCCTCCGCGTCTAACGCCATCTCCTTGGACGGTTCGGTCACTCGGGCTGGTGGCCTGGAGACACGCCGTTCGAGGTGTGCCTCGGAGCGATCCTGACACAGAACACCGCGTGGACCAACGTGGAAAAGGCCCTGGCGCGGGTGAAGAAGGCGGGACGGCTTTCGTTCGGAGGGCTGCAGCGGCTTCCTTCGCATCGTCTCGCCGCGCTCTTGCGGCCCTCGGGCACGTACCGGGTGAAGGCGCGGCGGGTGCGGGCGTTCCTTTCCTTCCTCGAATCGCGCCATGGCGGACGGGTGGAGGCGATGGCGAGCGAGGATCCGGCGACGCTGCGACGGGCGCTGCTGGAGGTCGACGGCATCGGGCCGGAGACCGCGGACTCGATCGCCCTCTACGCCGCCGGCCACCCGGCATTCGTCGTGGATGCCTACACGCGTCGGATCTTTGCGCGGCTCGGTTTCCTGCGCGGCGACGAGTCGTACGAAGACGTCCAGCGCTTCTTCGTCCAGCGGCTGCCGAAAGACGCCGCGCTCTTCAACGACTACCACGCGCAGATCGTGCGCCTCGCCAAGGAGCACTGCCGGGTCAGCCCGCTCTGCGCGTCGTGCCCGCTGGAGACGGTCTGTCCCCGGCGCGGACTATGATCGCGGGATGAGGTGGTCACTCCTGCTCGCTGTGCTCGCCGCCTCGACTCCGGCGAGCACCGAGGATTTCTGGGCGCATTGGGGCGACGGCAAAGGGGAGCTGAACGGCTATCGGCTCACGCAGCCGCGTTACGGCGCACCACGCAAGGGGACCGCGGTCTACGTGTTCGTGACCGAGGACTTCTCCGACAGCCTGCGCGTCAAGGCGGACCCCGGGAAGCATCCCTCGTCCGACGTCTACCCGGTGATGAAGCTGAACGCGGTGCGCGACTTCCAGACCGGGATCTACGACTACAACGTCATGACCTCGACGTTCCTGCGGGTGGCGGCCGGATGGCCCGTCGCCAAGGTCAGCTTCTCGAGCCAGGAGTGGTGCGGCAACGTCTTCCACGAGATCCTCCCGCGAGGGGACCGGATCGCGGAGACCCTGCACAGCTACTTCGACGGCGAGGCCGATCGGTCGTCCGAGCTGCCCCTGCCGGCCGGCGGGGTGTTCGAGGACGCCCTGCCGGTCCTCGTCCGGGGCTGGAACGGCGAGCTCCTGCGGCCCGGCGAGAGCCGGTCCGTGCCTTTCCTGCCGAGCCTGCTGCGCTCGCGACTGATGCACCGCCCGCTCGCGTGGACGAGCGCCCGGCTGTCGCGGTCCGACAAGCCGTCGTCGATTCGCGTCCCGGCGGGGCGCTTCGATGCGTCTACCTACCGCGTCGTGGTGGAGGGGGGCGGCGAGCTCGTCTTCGACGTCGAAGCGGCCTCTCCGCGCCGGCTGCTGCGCTTCGCGGGCCCGTCCGGCGAGGAAGGTGTCCTCCTCGGCTCGACGCGCCTCTCGTACTGGAAGCTCAACGGCCCCGGAGGCGAGAAGTATCTCCGCGAGCTCGGGCTTCCCGTGCCGGCCCCCTGAGGGTGTTAGACTGGAAGTGAAGGGGGGGCGACACGGTTTCGACGGGAACGGCGACCCCGAGAGATGCAGGCCGAGCGTGCTTACCGGCTCGTTAATGCGGTGGGAAAACCAAAACGCCAACGATAACTTGGCTCTGGCTGCCTAACTAACCCTTAGGCACCTCGCTCCACCGGTTGCCCGCCCACGGCGGCTGGATGGAGCGTCATAAAGGTGGGCTGGCCCCGAGCCTTCGGTCCGGAGACGGAGGGCGAGATCAATCGGACTAGCCGCGGGCGGTTTCGTTCCGCCTTCACGCTCGTGGCGAAACACCAGGCGGGACTAAGCCTGTAGGATCTCTCGTCGGCGCGTTTTCGGACGCGGGTTCAACTCCCGCCGCCTCCACCACTTTAATACGTTTATTATCAATAACTTAGCGGATTCAGAATCGCTAAGTGTGTATTACGTGCGATACTCTGTCGCGTGCTGACCCTCTTCCGTCGGCATCTCACGAACTGCCGTCATCGACCCAAGGGCCGGAAGCATCGGAGCTGCCAGTGCCCGCTTTGGGTCGAGGGAACGCTTCGCGGCGAGAAGGTTCGGCGGTCCCTCGATATGCG
>JBKPBQ010000071.1:0-1959 GCA_046726955.1 Acidobacteriota bacterium | reverse complement strand
GCGCCGAAGTGCACCTGCCGCTGCTCCTCCTCGCTGCGGTCCAGGGCGGCCACGATCATGTCGGCGAAGGCGGCTACGGAGCGCGAGTGCATCGGGTAGCGGGTGTCCGTCTTCTCGAGGAACGACACGAGCAGCTCGGCGGTGGTGGTGAACGTGTCGACCCTGCGGGCGCGGCCGAGAGCGGCCTCGAGCCCCACGGCCGCCCCTCGCGCCAGGCGCGTGAGGTCCTCTTCCTCGGCCTGGCCGAAGCCGCCGTCGCGGCCGGCGAGCAGCAGCGCGCCGCGCAGCTCCCCGGAGGCCAGGGGCAGGACGATGAAGCCCGGCTTCGCGCTCGTGAGCCCGTCCACGAACGAGGAGTAGCCGTCTTCCTTCTTGGGATCGTCCGTGCGCAGGGCGTCGCCCTGCTCGGCCACCCGGAACGCGAGCGACTCGCCGGCCAGAAGGCGCGCACCGCGGATCTTCTCCGCGCGCTCGCCCGCGCAGGCTTCGACTGTCGCGCCTCCTTTCGAATCGGTTTCCAGGACGACGAGGCGCCCGACCTGGGCGCGGGCGAACCCGCGGACCACGCTCAAGAGCAGGTCGAGGAGCCTGGGGCCGGCCGCCGCGGTGACCAGCGTCATTATCTGGTCCACGGCCGAGATGATCGGCGGCGGCGCCGACTCCGCGCGAGGAGCGGGAGCGGCTGCCCGGGGCGGCGGCGCGGGAGCGGCCGGAGCGGGAGCGGCCGGAGCAGGAGCGGCCGGAGCAGGGGCAGCGGGCTGAGGCGCCGTTGCAGCGGCGACGGGAGCCGGCGGTGGCGGTGCGGGCGCAGGGGCGGGAGCAGGGGGAGCGGCCACCGGCGGCGGAACGAATGCCACGGTCGCCGAGGGCAGCGCCATGTCCTTGGCCTTGCGCAGCTCTTCCGCGAGCTCGCGGATCGACGGATAGCGGGCGTCCGGGCTCTTGGCGAGGGCAGTGCGCAGCACCGGGATGACGGAGCGAGGGATACGGGCCGCCGCTGGACCCTCGAGGGGCGGCGGCTCCTTCACCTGCTTGTGCAGCGTCGCCATCGGGTTGTCGCCCCGGAAGGGCGGCGCCCCCGTGAAGAGCTCGAAGATCAGGAGGCCCAGGCTGTAGACGTCCGTCGCGAACGAGACGGGCTGACCCTCGGCCTGCTCGGGGCTCATGTACTCGGGGCTGCCCATGACCAGGCCGACGGTGGTCGCCGCCGTCCCGGACTCCTTGGACATCCCGAACTCCATGATGCGAACCACACCGCGCGGGTCGAGGACGATGTTCTGGGCCTTCAGGTCGCGGTGGATGATGCCGACCTCGTGGATGGCCTGCAGCCCCGCCGCGATCTCGAGGGCCACCCCGAAAGCGGCGTCGGCGCTCAGCCCGCCCTGGACCTGCGCGACCTTCTTGAGGTTGACGCCGGGAACGTACTCCATCGAGATATAGGAGAGCGCACCGTCCTGCCCGTACTCGTGCATCCGGCAGACGTTTCGGTGGTTGACCTTGCGCGCGAGCCGCACCTCCGCCGGGAAGCGCCAGGCGATGTCCGCGTCGCCGGCGAGCTCCGGGCGAAGGATCTTGAGGGCGACGGGCTCCTCGAAGGCGCGATCGTGCGCCTTGAAGACCGTCCCCATTCCCCCGCTGCCGATCACCTCCTGGATCTCGTAACGCGACGCGACGACGGTTCCCTTGGCGAGCACGACGTCCATCTCACTCCCCCACGGTCTTCTTCGCCGGCTTTCCTTCCTGCGGAAGGGCCAGCGCCACGAGCTCCGCGGGGTGACCCACGGAGGCGACGGAAAGCACGATGTACTGCCGCCCCTTGTGCATGTACGTCATGGGGGCGGTGTTGGTGGTGGCGGGGATCTCGACGCGGGCGATCTCCTTCCCCGTCCTCTTGTCGAGGGCGTGGAGGAACGGGTCGGCCCCGCGTCCCTCGCCGTAGAAGAAGAGCGACTTCGTGAC
>JBKPBQ010000070.1:0-19796 GCA_046726955.1 Acidobacteriota bacterium | reverse complement strand
GGTCCGCATCGGTTCTTGAACCGGGTCTGGCGCCTCGTCGACCGCCACGCAGAGGCCTTCCGGAAAGAGCCGCGAGCTCCAATTCCCGCCGGCCTCGAAGGGCCGGCGCGCGAGCTCCGCCGAAAGACGCACCAGACGATCGCGCGGGTCACGGAGGACATCGAGGAGCGGATCCACCTCAACACGGCGGTGGCCGCGCTCATGGAGCTCGCGAACGAGATCTACCGGCTCGAGCCGGACCTCGGGACGGCCGCCGGCCGGGCCGTCCTCCGCGAGGCCGTGGAGACGCTCGTCCTCCTGCTCAACCCCTTCACGCCTCACGTCGCCGAGGAGATGTGGGAGAGGATGGGCCATCGGGACGTCCTCGTGCGCGCCTCCTGGCCCGCCTTCGACGCGGAGGCGGCGCGGGAGGACTCGATCGAGCTCGCGGTCCAGGTGAACGGGAAGGTGCGGGGAAGGATCACGATCGCGCCGGGAACGGCCGACGAGAAGGTCAAGGAGATGGCGCTCGCCGAGATCGCGTCGCACGTCAACGGCAAGCAGCTGGTGAAGGTGGTCGTGGTGCCGGGCCGGCTCGTCAGCGTGGTCCTGCGGTGACGATCGGCACGAAGACCGGCCAGCTCCTCGGCACCCTGGTCGTGTCGGTCACTCTCGGCGCCTCGGGATGTGGATATGCGCTCGTGGGGAAGGGGATCACCTCCGACCCCTCCATCAAGCGCATCGGCGTGCCGCTCTTCAAGGACCGCACGGGCAAGCACCACCTCGACCAGAAGATCACGCTCAAGGTCATCGAGGAGCTGCAGAAGCGCGGCCGGTTCACCGTCGTCCAGGAAGAGGCGGGTGTCGACGCCATCGTGGACGGCGAGGTGACGGGCTACTTCGTGAGCCCGGTCAGCTTCTCGGGCGCGCCCGGGCAGTCCCAGGCCAGCCGCTACGCCGTGACGGTCACCGCCAAGGTGACGTACCGGAAGGTCGGCGTGAAGGAGCCCATCTGGGCCAACGAGGGCTTCTCCTTCCGCGACGAGTACGATATCGGCGACACCTCCACGGGCTACTTCGACCGCGAGGACCAGAGCATCGACCGCATCGCCATCGGGTTCGCCCGGAGCCTGGTCGCCGCCATGCTCGAGGCCTTTTAGCCCCGGATGGCGAAGGCCGCCCCCCTCCTCCACGCCATCGTCGGCCCCGACAGCTACCTCGCGGAGATCGCCCTCGAGCGGATCCTCGCCGCGGCGGTAGCGGCCGACCGGGAGGGGGCGGTGCAGGTCGTCCATGGCGACGAGACGACGTGGGGCCGCCTCGTGGAGACCGCGCGCACGGGATCGCTCTTCGTCCCCCGGCGGGCGATCGTCGTCCGGCAGGCGGAGGGAGTGAAGGGCGACGAGGAGCCGCTCGTCGCCTATCTCGAGAACCCGTCGCCGGACGTGACGCTGGTGCTCCTCGCGGCCAAGCCCGACAAGCGCCGCGTGGCCTGGAAGAAGTACCTGGCGGAGGCGACGGTGAGCTCGGCGGAGCCGAAGCGAGGGGCGGCGCTCAAGGCCTACGTGGCCGACGAGCTGCGACGGCGCGGCCTCAAGCTCGAGCCGGACGCGCTCGAGGAGCTCCTGGACCGCGTGGGGCAGGACCTGCGCCGGCTCCTCGGCGAGGTGGACAAGCTCGAGGCGTTCCGCGAGGGGAAGGGAGCGCTCACGGCCGAGGACGTGTCGGCCGTACTGGGACGGGGGATGGCCCGGCCGCTCTACCTGCTGGCCGACGCGATCGCCGAGCGCGACGCCGCCACCAGCGTGGCCCTCCTCGAGACGCTGCTCGACGACGGCGAAGAGCCCCTGCGCATCCTGGGCGCGCTACACCGCTCCCTGCGGCAGGTGAGGGCCGTCCTGTCCCTGCAGCAGGAGAGGGCGACACGCGACGAGATCGCGTCGCGCCTGCGGCTGCCTCCGAACATGACCTTCAAGGTGCGCATCCTGCAGGAGGCGGCCTCACGGTGGTCCGACCGCGAGCTGGTGGCTGCGGTGAGGTGCCTCAACGAGCAGGACCGCGCGATCAAGACGGGCGCGGACACGCGGGTGGCCCTGACCGCCGGGATCGTCAACGCCTGCGTGCGGCAGCGCCGCGCGCCGGGACCTAGGCCAGCGCGTTGACCTTTCGCGACAGCCGGCTCTTGTACCGGGAGGCGGCGTTGTCGTGGACGACGCCCTTCTTGACCGCGCGGTCGATCTCGCCCACGGTCTCGGAGAGCAGCTTCTGCGCGGCCTTGGAGTCGCCGGAGGCGATCGCGGCCCGGAGCTTGCGGACCTGGGTCTTCACCTGGGAGAGATTCTTCCGGTTGCGGGCCCGGCGCTTTCGGCTCTGCCGCATCTGCTTCAGGGCCGACGCATGACGTGCTGCCACTCGCTTCCTCCTCTAGTCGACGGCAAAACCACAGTTTAGCGGCAGTGAGCGCCGAGGTCAACCCCTCCTCCGCCGCCCCGGCCCGCCCCGCGGGGGGAGAGCGGTTGGCGCGCGCGGCGGGGCTCATCTCCGGGCTCACGCTCGTTTCGCGGATCCTCGGGCTCGTGCGCGAGCAGGTCTTCGCCGCGCTCCTCGGGGCGGGCCTCTACGCCGACGCTTTCCAGATCGGCTTCCGCATCCCCAACCTCCTGCGCGACCTCTTCGCGGAGGGCGCGCTCTCCTCGGCGTTCGTCCCCACCTACGCGCGAACGGTGGCCGCGGGCGGGCGCGAGGCCGGCCACCGCCTCGGCTCGCGCGTCTTGACGCTGCTCGCGGTCGTGCTGGGAGCGGTCGTCGTCCTCGGGATCGTCTTCGCGCCGGCGGTCGTGGCCACGATCGCCCCTGGCTTCGACGCCGTCGAGGGCAAAGGCCCTTTCACGATCCTGCTCACGCGCGTGATGATGCCCTTCCTGCCCCTCGTCTCGTTCGCCGCGGTGGCCATGGGCATGCTGAACGCGGAGGAGCGCTACGCGGCTCCCGCCATCGCCCCCGCCATGTTCAACGTGGTGGCGATCCTCTGGGGCGCGTTCCTCTGGAGCCTGGGCTATTCGCCGCGAGAGGTCGCCCTCGGCTGGGCCCTCGGCACGCTCCTGAGCGGCGCTGCGCAGTTCCTCGTGCAGGTGCCTCCGCTCTGGCGCACGGGGTGGCGCTTCGACTGGGACTGGGCGCCTCGCGATCCCGAGATCCGGCGCATCGTCCGTCTCATGGGACCGTCGATCGTGGGCCTCGCGGCGGTGCAGCTGAACATCTTCCTCAACAGCATCTTCGCCTCGCACCAGCCGGGCGCGGTGTCGTGGCTGAACTACGCGTTCCGAATCCTCTATCTGCCCATCGGCCTCTTCGGCGTCGCCCTCGGGACGATCGCCACGAGCGGCCTCGCCCGCCGGGCCGCGGCAGGGGACATGGAGGGGCTGCGCGTCACGCTCCGCGAGGCCCTGTCTCTCCTCGCGTTCCTGACGATCCCGTCGACGCTGGGCCTCCTCGTCCTCGGCGAGCCGGTGGTGCGGCTCCTCTACGAGCGCGGGCGGTTCACCGCGGCCGACACCACGAACACGGCGGCTGCCCTCGCGTGTTACGGAGTCGGCCTCGTGGCCTACACGGGAGTGAAGGTGCTCGCTCCCGCGTTCTACGCGCTCGGCTCGGCACGCGTGCCGCTCTTCGGCACGGTGCTCGCCGTGCTCACGAACGTCACGGTGATGGTGGTCGGCTTTCCGATCCTCTCCTTCCGGGCGGTGGCGCTCGGCACCGGCCTCGGCTCGCTCGTCAACGCGGTCGTCCTCTTCGTCGTGTTCGAGCGGCGGGTGGGCGGGCTGCGCGGGTCCGGCCTGGGCGGACGCGTGGTGCGGATCGTCGGGGCCGCTCTCGTGATGGGCGCGATCGTGGCCTGGACCGCGGCCGAGCTCACGCGGATGCTGGGAACGAAGGGCTTCCTCGCCCAGGCCCTGGTCGGCCTCGTCCCCGTCGCCGTGGGCATCGTGGCCTACGAGGGGGCGGCGCTCCTCTTCCGGATCCCCGAAGCCCGGACGGTCCTGCGGCTGTTCCGGCCACGCCCCTAGGGATGGTTGGGTCGCCTGGCCGACCCTACAATTTCTTGTGGTTCGGGCGCTTTCCGTGCTACCGTCCCCGCATGAATCGAGCGTTCGTCGTCGGGTTCGTGTCCCTGGCCGTGGTCGCCCTTCCCGCCGTGCTGCTCGCACAGGAGCTGCCCTCCGCCGAGCAGTACCACCTGCGCGGGGAGTACTGGCGCTGGGACGTGAACATGACGTCCGAGTTCCAGAAGGGCTTCGGCGACGAGCCGGGGACGCCCATCACCGGCGAGGACACGCTCGGCCTCACGGGCGGCGGATCGAACGTGATCCGCGGCGCCATCCGGTTCGGCGCGTCCTCGAAGATCCGCGGGAGCTGGATGCAGCTCGACTACGGCGCCACCCAGGTGTCGCCGGAGACGTTCGACTTCGGCGAGGAGACCTTCTACGCGGGCGACCCGGTCACCACGCGCCTCAAGGGCTCGCTCTACACCTTCGACTTCCAGTACGACTTCGTGAAGCGCCGCGAGGGGTACATGGGCTTCTACCTGGGCGCCCTCTACCTCGATGCGGACTCCGTGCTCGTGTCGGGGAGGAAGCAGGTCGCGCAGACGGGTCACGTGCCGCTCCCCATGATCGGGATTAGCGGCCGCACCTACTACGGCAAGCACCTGAGCATCGAGGGAGAGGTCGCGGGCGGGACGATCGGGGACCGCGGCAAGGCCTGGCTCTACAGCGTGACCACCCGCTTCCACCTGTCGGACCGTCTGGCCGCGGTGGGCGGCTACCGGCGGCTCAGCATGAAGGGCCACGACGAGCGCGATTCGCTCGACGTCCACTTCTCGGGCTGGCTGTTCGGCGGCGAGTTCAGTCTCTGAAGGCGGCAGCGGACACGAGCCGATTCGCCCGCGAGTACCTCGACCATCTGCAGGTCGAGCGGGGCCTCTCGCCGCGGACGATCGAGGCCTACGGCCACGATCTCGCGCGGCTCCTGGCCTTCGCGGAGCGCCGGCGGACCACCCTCGAGCGGCTCGACCAGACGGCGCTCGCCGCGTTCGTGCAGTCGCTGCGTGGTGAAGGGCTGACTCCTCGCTCGGTAGCGCGGGTCGTCCACGGTGTGCGCGGCTTCTACCGCTTCCTGGTGCGCGAGGGCCGGCTCGCACGCGATCCCATGGAGAACCTCAAGGCCCCGCGCGCCTTCAAGGCGCTGCCGCGCTACCTGACGCCGGCCCAGGTGGAGTCGCTCCTCGCCGCCCCCGACACGAAGCAGCCGCTGGGCGTGCGCGACCGGGCGATCCTCGAGGTCCTCTACGCGACGGGCCTCCGCGCCTCCGAGCTCGTACACCTGCGGCGGACGGAGGTGGACCTCGAGCTGGGGCTCGTCCGCGCCTTCGGCAAAGGGCGGAAGGAGAGGCTCGTTCCGCTCGGCCGCGTGGCCGCACAGTGGGTCCTGAAGTACGAGGAGGTCCGCGGGCGCCTGGTGGATGGGAAGAGCGAGGCGCCGCTCTTCGTGAACAACCGCGGCGAAGGGCTCTCGCGGATGGGACTCTGGGGGATCGTGCGCCGCCACGCGGTGGCGGCGGGCGTGGAGCGCACGCTCACGCCGCACGTCCTCCGGCACTCGTTCGCGAGCCACCTGCTGGAGCGCGGGGCGGACCTGCGGTCGCTGCAGGCGATGCTCGGCCACGCCGACATCTCGACCACCCAGATCTACACCCACGTGACGCGCGAGCGGCTGCGGGCGATATACGACCAGCATCACCCGCGCGCGTGAGCGAGCGCGTTGACCCTCGTCGGCGGCGGGTGATAAAGTTTAGTGTTTTGAGTCGAGGGCGCGGCCTCTGAGGGAGGCCGGCCCCGCCGGAGGACGCAGGATTCATGGGCAAGAACGGCCGTCATCTCTTCACGTCCGAGTCGGTCACCGAGGGGCATCCCGACAAGATCGCCGACCAGATCTCGGATGCGGTCCTGGACACCCTCCTCGCCCAGGACCCCATGAGCCGGGTGGCCTGCGAGACCATGGTCACGACCGGGCTCGCCTTCCTCGCCGGAGAGATCACGACCAAGGCCTACGCGGACCTGCCCACGATCGTCCGCGAGACGATCAAGGACGTCGGGTACACGCGCGCGAAGTACGGCTTCGACTACGAGACCTGCGCGGTCATCTCCGCCATCCACGAGCAGTCGCCGGACATCGCCATGGGCGTCGATCCGGGGGGAGCCGGCGACCAGGGGCTGATGTTCGGGTACGCCTGCAACGAGACGGAAGAGCTGATGCCGATGCCCATCATGCTCGCGCACAAGCTCACCCGCCGGCTCACCCAGGTGCGCAAGGAGGAGATCCTCGACTACCTCCGGCCCGACGGGAAGAGCCAGGTGACGGTCGAGTACGACGGCGACAAGCCGGTGCGCGTGGAGGCGGTCATCATCTCCGCGCAGCACAGCAGCCTCGTGAAGATCGAGACGCTCCGCTCGGACGTCCTGGAGAAGGTGATCCACGCCGTCATCCCCTCGAACCTCCTCGACTCGAAGACGAAGTACTACATCAACCCCACCGGCCGGTTCGTGGTCGGCGGTCCCCAGGGCGACTGCGGGTTGACGGGACGGAAGATCATCGTGGACACCTACGGCGGCGTGGGCAGCCACGGCGGCGGCGCCTTCTCGGGCAAGGACCCGACGAAGGTGGACCGCTCCGCCTCCTACATGTCCCGGCACATCGCCAAGAGCATCGTGGCCGCGGGGCTTGCGGACAGGGTCGAGCTGCAGGTCGCCTACGCGATCGGCGTGCCCGAGCCGGTCTCCGTCATGGCCGACACCATGGGCACCGGGAAGGTCGAGGAGGCCAAGATCGTCGACGCCGTGCGCGAGATCTTCCCCCTCACCCCCAAGGGCATCATCGAGTACCTGAACCTGCGCCGGCCCATCTACAAGCAGACCGCCGCCTACGGCCACTTCGGCCGCTCCGAGTCGGACTTCTCCTGGGAGCGGACGGACAAGGCCGAGGCCCTGCGCGCCTTCGTCAAGCGCTGAGAGAAGCGCCGCAGGGGTGCGGCACCGCGGCGTCCTCGCGCTCGCGCTCGTCCTCGTAGCGGCCGGCGTCGTTTTCTGCTTTCTCGTCGTCCGCTCGCAGCCGCTGCCCGTCTTTGGCG
This sequence comes from Acidobacteriota bacterium, assembly GCA_046726955.1. GTDB lineage: Bacteria > Acidobacteriota > Vicinamibacteria > Fen-336 > Fen-336 > CAVPGH01. The sequence continues at coordinate 12,631 of JBKPBQ010000070.1, read as the reverse complement.
CTCCGCCGGACGACGGCTACGTGCGCATCCCCGGAGCCGTGCACGTCCACACGACGCTCTCCGACGGGGGAGGCTCGCCCGAAGAAGTGATCCGGGCGGCGAAGACGGCGGGGCTGCGCTTCGTCGTCGTCACCGACCACAACAACCTCGACGCCAAGTCCTTCGAAGGCTACCGGGACGGTGTCCTCGTGCTCGTGGGCACCGAGGTCTCGACGACCGCGGGTCACATTCTCGGCCTCGGCATCCCCGATCCCGTCTTTCGCTTCTCGGGCGACGGTCGCGATGCCCTCGACGACATCGGCCACCTGGGCGGCTTCGCCTTCGCGGCGCATCCTTCGAGCCCGCGGGCCGATCTCGCCTTCACCGGCTGGGACCTGCCGGGGTCCTGGGGCCTGGAGCTCCTCAACAACGACACGGAGTGGCGGCGGGCGGGAGCGCGACTGGCCTGGACGTTCCTGCTCTACCGCCTGAACCCGCGCTACGCGCTCCTGCAGAGCCTGAGCCCGCCGGACGCCGCCCTCGCGCGCTGGGACGCGCTCCTCGCGCGCCGCGATGCCGCGGGGATTGCCGCGGCCGACGCCCACAGCCGCGTCCCGCTGCCCCGGAAACGATCGCTGCGCTGGCCGTCGTACGAGTCGCTATTCGGCCTCTCCCAGGACGTCCTGCTTCTCGACCGTCCGCTGTCGGGGTCCTTCTCCGAAGACGCCGCGGCCGTGCTCGAGGCGCTGCGCCGGGGCCGGCTTTATCTCGGTCTGACCGGCCTCGCGCCCGCGGACGGCTTCTCGTTCGTCGCGGAGGGAGCGGGGAAGCGCTACACGATGGGGGAGACGGCCCCCGCGGATCCCGGCCTCCTCCTGAAGGTGGGAGGACGCGTGCCTGAGGGAGCCGAGCTCGTGCTGAAGCGGGACGGCCAGGTGCTGAGCAAGGCTGCCGAGAAGCTCGAGACCGCGGCTACGGGGCCGGGCGTCTACCGAGTCGAGGCGCGCGTCCCAGGTGAATCGGTTCCGTGGATCGTGACCAACCCGATCTACGTCTTCGACGAGGAGGACCGCGCGCTTCGGAACGAGCATGCAGCCGTTCCGCCGGATGCACCTGCCCCGGAGGCCGTGGCCATCCTCGACAGCTTCGAGGGCAAGACCGCCTTCGAGATCGGCGTCGACACGAAGTCCACGGTGCGGCCGGAGATGATCGACCCGAAGGGGGGAGTGGGCGGCGGGAAAGCGGCCCGCCTGGAGTTCCGTCTCGGTATCCCGGAGCCGGACCACCCGGACGTCTTCGCCGCCCTCGTGGACCGCACGACGCGCGACTTCTCGGGCCGGACCGGCCTCGTGTTCTCGATCCGCGCGGACGGCGAGTACCGCATCTGGGTCCAGGTCCGTGACGAGAACCCGGCCTCGAAGGACGAGGGGACGGAATGGTGGTTCGCCTCGGTCCGCACCTCCAGGGAATGGCAGCGGATCGCGATGCCCTTCGCGCGGCTGCGCTCCATCAATCCCGCCACCGACGGGCGGCTCGACCTCGACAAGGTCCGGGCGATCGTGTTCGTCCTCGACAAGGGCTCGGACAAGCCGGGCACCACGGGTACGATCTGGCTGGACGAGGTCGGCGTCTACTAGCCGGAGGGACCGATGGACAAGCCGCGCATCTTCCTGGGCTCCTCGGGAAAGCAGGAGAAGCTGCTGCAGGCGCTGGAGCGCGGCCTGGAAGACGTCGCGCACGTGGAGCCCTGGACGACGTCGTTCAACCCCGGGACGACCACGCTCGAGCGGCTCGTCGAGCTCGCGCACGGCGTCGATTTCGCCGTGCTCGTGTTCGCCCGGGACGACTGGACGGCCAAGAGTCCGCCCGCATCCGACCCCGAGGCCTCCGGCCAGGCTTCTCCTCGCGACAACGTGGTCCTCGAGGCTGGCCTCTTCGGCGGCGTCCTCGGGATGCGCCGAACGTTCATCCTCCATGCCAGCGGCGCGAAGCTTCCGACCGACCTCCTCGGCCTCACGTGCGTACGGTACGAGGACGCGACGACCGCCGCCGAGATCAAGGTCGTCAACCAGAAGCTCCGGAAGGCGATCGAGAGCGAGGGCCGCCTCGCCCGCATCGAGGGCTTGTGGTGGCAGTTCTCGTTGACGGAGCGCACGTCACGGGAGCCCTCGGCGGTGAGCCTGCTGCGGATCTCGCGGGACCGCGACGGGGCGCTGGAGGTGAACGGCCGCTCCTGGCAGGAGGACGGCACCCTCTCCGCGCGGTACTGGAGCGAGGCCTCGAAGGAGAAGAAGGACCCCCCGGGCATCTTCTACTACCGGAATGGGGAGCGGCCTCGGCACCCGAACGCGCCGCGGCTGGACGGGACGGGGGAGATCCGCATCGAATCGGCGGATCGGGCATCGGGATACTTCACGACGCGTTCGGACGCTCCTCCGAAGATCAACACGCGGACGTCCGGCGTCTACCTGCGCGCCGATCCCGGGGATCTCGCGAAGCTGGACGGAAGCGACGATCGTCAGCGCGCCGAGCTGATCGCGGAGCAGCTGCGACGCTGGAAGTCGATCACGAACGCCTGATCTCAGGTGTCCAGCGTGAACATCAGGTAGAGGCCGGCCGCAGTGAAGAGCAGGTTCGGGGCCCAGGCCGCGAGCACGGGGGCGAGGAGCGCGTTCTTGCCCAGGGCCTCGAAGATCCCCAGGCAGGCCCAGTAGAAGATCCCGATGACGATGCTCACGCCGATGCCGTAGAGGGCGCCCCGCCGGGCCACCACGAACGAGAACGGGATGCCGATGAGCGTCATGACGATGCCCACGTTCGGGAAGGCGAGCTTGCGGTGCAGCTCGACGGAGAGCTGGGCGACGTCGAACCCCCGAGCCTTGAGGCTCTCCACCTCGCGGCGGAGGTCGGCGAAGCCCATCGTGTCGGAGGGGCGCGCCTCGCGCTCGAAGTAGGACGGCGGCTCGATCTCGCCCCCGGGGTCGCCGCCGCCGAGAGCGCGCACGCGCTCCGAGTCGAACGTCCGGAACGAGCCCGGCGGCGCCACGATCCGCCGCCAGCCGCGCTCGAGCTCGTACGTCCGCGTCGGGGCATCGTAGACGGCGCGGGCCACGTACGTGCGCTCGCGCAGGTTCCAGCTGTCGGGGTCCACGGCGTAGATCGAGAGGCCGTAGAGCGAGAACTGCGGGCTCGTGCCCGGGAGCGGGCGCGTGGGCGACTGTTGTCCCCGCGCGCCTCCCCTCGGGATCATCGTGGCCTCGGTGAGGAAGTCGTAGTTGTAGAAGCGGCCGTCGCTGGCGAGGATCCAGCGCCGATCGAGGAGCCCCGACGACTGCGGCGGTCGGCCCTTGATCACGTTGCGGTCCGCCTCCGCCACCCGGTTCGTGCTGGGGAGGATGACCTCCTGCATCGCGAGGAGAAGCCCGCTCGTGAAGACGCCCAGTGCGAGCACGGGGGCGGCCGCCCGGTAGATGCTGATCCCTCCCGCCTTCATGGCCGTGATCTCGTTGCGGCGGGCGAGGACGCCGAGCGTGACGAGCACGGTCACGAGAACGGCCACCGGGGAGACCGTGAACAGCACCTGGAAGAGGAAGAACGCGTAGTAGTGGACGACGACCATGCCCTTGACGTTGTTGTGCTGGATGTCGTCGAAGAGGTCCATGAAGTCGGCGAGGACGAAGATGGCGACGAAGCCGGCGAGGATGAGGACGAGGAAGCCCAGGTAGCGCCGGATGACGTAGCGGTCGAGGAGGGTGGGGAAGGCCACGGAGAGGCGGGGAATCCGGACCACGACCACCGGCCGCGGGCCCCGGGCGGCCACCATGCGGCCCGAGGGCTCGGCCCTTTGGCGGCTCACCCGCGGCATGAGGGCCAGATAGTGCCGGACGTCGAGGGGATCGAACGCGGCTTCGCGATGGTTGAGGAACAGGAGGACGGCCGCGGCCACCCCGAGGACGATGTTGGCGCTCCACATGGCCAGGAACGGGGACAGGAGGCCCGTGTCGCCCGCCTGCTCGCCGAGCCGGATGAGGATGTAATAGATGAAGATGACGACGATCGAGAGCGCGAAGGCAGCGGAGCGCGCCTCCTTCTTGCTGCCGAGGGAGAGCCCCAGGCCGAGGAGGCCGAAGACGAAGCAGGCGGTGGGGATCGCGAATTTCTTGTGCCACTCCACCGCGAAGCGACCCCACTCCTTCTCCTCCTGGCCCTGCGCACGCCGCTTGTCGATCTCCGCCTGCAGCTCCGTGAGCGTCATCTCGCGGTCGCCCTTGGCCAGCGGGAGCTTGGGGAAGAACTCGTCGAAGGGCAGGTCGAAGCCGAGCGTGATGAAGCGCGACTGCCGGTAGTCGCGGGGGCTCACGGTGACGAAGCTGTGCTCGGTGCCGTCCGCGAGCTCCAGCCGCACGCTCTGGCGCTCCTTCTGGATGACGATGCGCCCCGTGCGGGCGAGGAGCAGCCGCGGCTCGTTCGGCTTCTGGGTGTCGTAGATGAGGAGGTTCCGCCAGTCCGCCGTCTGCGGATCGATGTCGGACACGTACAGCATCATCTTGCCGGGCAGGAGCTCGTCCGTGAAGGTGCGCGGCTTGACCACGGTGCGCGCCTTCGTGATCACGAGGTTGAAGACGAGCTCGCGATGCGCCTGGTTGGCGGCGGGAAGCGCCACGGCGTTGATGTAGAGCGTGAGCAGGAACGCCCCGGCGGAGAGGAGCAGCACCGGCCCCAGCAGGCGCAGCGGGCTCACTCCCACCGCGCGCAAGGCCACGATCTCGCTGTCGCTGGCCAGCCGGCCGAAGGCGAGGAGGACGCCGAGCAGGAAGGCCATGGGCACGGTTACGGCGAGGATGCTGGGCAGCAGGTTCAGGAAGACGCGGACGATCGTCCAGAGGTCGGCGCTGCGAGCCACGAGGATCGCGAGCAGGCGGGGGATCTGGTCGATGAGGAGGATGAACGTGAAGACGAGGAGGCCCAGGCTCGTGGGAGCGATCATCTCGCGCACGATGTAGCGGTCCAGGATGCGCGGCCGCGGCAGCGAGAAGCCCATCCGCGCGATCGTAGCACGCGGCCTTCGCGCGTCCGGTAACCGGCGCGCGCCCGCCGCGCTCGTGCCGACGGGAGCGTGATCTGTTGTATCGTGCGCAATGCCGCGCGTTACCGCGTACGCCCCGGGATCGACGTCGAACCTCGGGCCGGGCTTCGACTGCCTGGGGATGGCTTTCACCGGCAAGGGAGACACGGTGGTCGCGGAGCGCGTCGGCAGCCCGGGGGTGCGGATCGCCTCGGTATCCGATCCGCGGATCCCGCGCGATCCCGCCCGCAACACGGCCGCCATCGCCGCCTCCGCGATCGTCAAGAAGACGGGCAATCACGCGGGGCTCGAGCTGTCCGTGGAAAAGGGCCTCCCGCTCGCGGGAGGAATGGGCGGGAGCGCGGCCTCCGCGGTCGCAGGGGCGCTCGCCGCCAACGCCGCGCTCGACGCCGGGTTCCCGACCGACGTCCTGCTGGAGGCCGCGCTCGACGCCGAGGCCGTGGTCGCCGGGCGCCACGCGGACAACGTCGCGCCCTCGCTGCTCGGGGGCGCCGTCCTCGTCACGGGCGGGACGCCGCCGCGCCTGTGCCGCGTGCACGTCCACAAGTCCTTCGCGCTCGTGCTCGTGACCCCGTCGTACGAGGTCCTGACCGCCGCGGCGCGCGCGGTCCTGCCCACGCAGATCTCGCGGGCCGACGCCGTGACCCAGGCTGCTACGCTCGCCGGGCTCGTGCTCGGCCTCGAGCGCGGCGAGCCCGACCTCGTGGCCGCTTCGATGAGCGACCGGATCGCGGAGCCGGTGCGGGCCCCGTTGTACCCCGGCTTCGCGCAAGCGCGCGCGGCGGCGCTCGAAGCGGGAGCGATCGGGGTTACGGTGAGCGGGGCGGGACCGACGCTCGTGGCCATCGTTCCCGCGGGCTTCTCGGGAGCCGTGGCCGCCGCCTTCGAGGAGGCCTACCGGCGCGCCGGCTTCGCCTCCGCCGCCCACGCCGCGCGCGTGGACGAGGAAGGCGCGCGCCTCATCCCGTGACGACGCTCGCCTGCTTCCTCTGCGGCCGCACGTTTCCAATCCTGTCGAGGATCAACCAGTGTCCGTGCGGCAGCCTCCTCGAGGTCCGGCAGTTCCCCGAAGAGCACGGAACAGTGCTGCAGGGGCGGTTCGACAGCCGCCGTCTCGAGGACCCGGCTGGGAAGGGGAGCGGGGTCTGGCGCTTCCGCGAGCTGCTGCTGCCGGGTCCCGGTCCCTTCGTCACCCACCCGGAGGGTGCGACCGAGCTCTATCGCCGCGATCGCGTGGCCGCCTACGCGGGCGTGGCCGATCTCGCGCTCAAGCACGAGGGGGAGAACCCGACCGGCTCGTTCAAAGACCGCGGGATGACGGTGGCCGTGACCCAGGCGGTGCGCGCCGGAGGGACCGCGGTCGCCTGCGCCTCCACCGGCAATACGTCGGCCTCGATGGCCGCCTACGCCGCGCAAGCCGGCCTGCCCGCGCTCGTCTTCGTCCCCGCGGGAAAGGTCGCGGCGGGCAAGCTCGCGCAGGCCCTCGCCTACGGCGCGCGGACGCTCGTCGTGCGCGGCGACTTCGACGCCTGCCTGCGCCTCGTACGCGAGGCCTCGGAGGCGCTCGGCATCACGCTCCTCAACTCCATCAACCCCTGGCGGCTCGAGGGCCAGAAGACGATCGTGCTCGAGCTGCTGCAGCAGCGCGCCTGGGATCCTCCGGACTGGATCGTGGTTCCCGCCGGCAACCTCGGCAACACGGCCGCGTTCGGGCAGGCGCTGCGCGAGGCGAAGGCCCTGGGCCTCATCCGCCGCGTGCCGCGTCTCGCCGCCATCCAGGCCGCGGGGGCGAGCCCGTTCTACCGCAGCTTCCGCACCGGCTTCCGCCGCCGCATCCGCGTGAAGGCGGACACGGTGGCGACGGCCATCCGCATCGGCGATCCCGCGAGCTACGACCGGGGAGTGCGGGCGATCAAGGAGACCCGCGGGCTCGTGGCGGCCGTGACCGACCGCGCGATCCTCGAGGCCAAGGCGGTGGTGGACGCGGCGGGCATCGGGTGCGAACCCGCCTCCGCGGCCTCCGTCGCGGGCGTGCGCCAGCTCGTGCGGAAGGGCGTCATCAAGAAAGGGGCCTCGGTGGTCGCCATCCTCACCGGGCACGTCCTGAAGGACGCGGAGACGGTGATCCGCTACCACTCGCGCAAGGGTGCGGGCCGCAATCCCCCGGTCGAGATCGAGCCTACGGTGAAGGCGGTGGAGCGCCTGCTCAGGCGCTCCTGAGTCAGGCGGGCTTCGGGTCCGTCTTCGCGTCGGCGCCCGGCGCGGCGGAATCCTCCGCGACCTTCACCGGCTTCTGGTGCTGGCGCGCGTCGAGGGGCAGCGCGAGCCCGAAGGTGCTGCCCTTGCCGAACTCCGACTCCACCCAGAGCTGGCCGCCGTGGCCCTCCACGATGAGCCGGCAGATGTAGAGGCCGAGACCGGTGCCCGAGATCTTGTAGTGCTCCTCGGAGCGCACGCGCTGGAACTTCTGGAAGAGCCGCCCGATCTGCTCCGGGGGAATGCCCAGGCCGTGGTCGATCACCTCGATCACGATGTGCTGGCTGCCGCGCTCGCGGCAGCGCACGGTGATGGAGCCGCCGGCGGGGGAGTACTTGACGGCGTTCGTCACGAGGTTCGTCAGCACCTGGTGCAGCCGCTCGGGGTCGGCCCAGATCTTCGGGAAGCCCTGGGGGACGTCCATGAGCACGGAGTGCTCGGAGAGCCCGAGGGGCACCGCGTCGAGGATGAAGGGCCCGAGGTCGACCTCGGTGAAGTTGAACGAGAACTGGCCGGTCTCGATCTGCGTGATGAGCAGCGTGTCGTTGGCGAGGAGGGCGAGGTGCTCGGTCTCGCTGATCACGGTGCGCATGAACTCCGCCCGGCTCTCCGCGCCGAGCTCCGGCTCCTCGAGCACGAGCTCCGCGAAGCCGCGGATGGCCATGAGCGGCCGGCGGAAGTCGTGGGCCACGATCCCCACGAACTCGCTCTTCAACCGGTCGTACTCCTGGAGGATCCCGTTGGCGCGCTTGATCTCCTCGTGCAGCCGCTGGTTCTCGACGGCGACGGTGGCCTGGCCGGCGAGGGCGAGGAGCAGGTTCAGGTCCTCGTCGGTGAAGGCGGCGGTGTGCGCGGTCCGGTCGGCGACCATGAGCAGCCCGAGGATCTCCGGGCCGCGGTTGATGGGAGCGATGATGCAGGACTGCAGCGCGAGCTGGCTCGCCTGGTCGGCCAGGAGCCGTGTGTCCGCCTGCGCCTTGTTGGAGACCAGGGGACCGTTCTTGCGGAAGTTCCAGCGCGAGCGGGCCTCGCCGTCCACGGAGTAGCGGGCCTGCGCGACCTGCTGCCCCGTGAGGCCGAAGCCCGGGCCCTGCGCGACCATCTGCCGGCGCTCGCGGTCGAAGAGGAACACAAGGCCTTTCTCGGCCTTGAGCAGCTCCGCGCTCTGCTTGGCGAGGTGGCCGTAGAGCGCCTCCGCGCCCCCCGCGAGCGAGAACGCCCAGGACATCTTGTAGAGGCCGAGGAGCTCCTGCGACTTCCTCTGGAGCTGCTTGCGCTCCGCGCGGTCCTTGATCAGCCGGTTCACGCGCAGGACGAGCTCGTTCAGCTCCGCGGGCTCGTGGACGACCTCGTCCGTCTCCGGCGGCGCGTCCGAGGGATCGTGGTGGTAGAGGACGAGCACGGGTGGGTCCTGCCCGAGCGCCTGCCGGACGCTGCGGACGACGGTGCCGAGGTTCGGATCGACGAGCGAGAGCGAGCCCAGCAGGAGGTCGGGCGCGCACTCGATGACGCCTTGGACGACGCGCCTTCCGGGGGGGACGAGCGAGACGCGGTGGCCGGCGGCCCGGAGCGTGCGGGCGAGCGCCTCGGCCCGCTCCATGTCCTCGTGGACGATCGCGAGGTGGCCCAGGGTCGCCCCTCAGCCGCCGATCGGGACGGTCAACGGCGTCAGGCGCCGCCCGCTTCGCGCTTCGCTCGCTCGATGGTGGTGAACAGGTTGACGATGGAGCGCAACGCCGCCCGGGCGATGGGCTTGACGAGGTAGGAGTCGCCCCCGGCCTCGCGGCCCGACGTGTAGTCCTTCAGGTCGCCCTTGGCCGTCACGAAGACGATCGGGACCTTCTTGTCCACGTGCCGCAGCGCCCGGCACACGGAGTAGCCGTCCATGTCCGGGAGGTTGACGTCCAGCAGCACGAGGTCGAACGGCCCCTTCGTGTCGGCGGCCTTCAGGCACTCGGTGCCCGTGCCCGCCTCGATGACCTCGAAGGACTCGGACTTTTCCGCCTCCAGGATCGTCTTGATGAGGGCCCGCGTGGGCACGTGGTCGTCGACGCAGAGCACTTTCTTGGCCATCACGCTCCCTTGGAAAGGCAGAGGGTCATGCGGGAACCATTGTAACCGACAACATCGGATCCCGGTTTCGCGGGAGATCGCATCGGCGGCGCGCCCCCGGGCTGCGGGTTCCCACGGGCGGTCCTCGCATCTGCGTCGCGACCAATTTCGAGGACCAGTCGGCTCGGTCGCCGGCGCGAGGGTCCGAAAGGGGGCCTTTACTTATGAAGTAAAGAATAATAGTCTTTACCACATGAAGAGCTCCGTGTCGAGCAAGGGCCAGGTCACGATACCGATCGAGATCCGCGAATACCTCGGGCTGAAAGCCGGGACCCCTGTGGTCTTCCAGAAGCATCCACAGGGCGCGCTCCTCAGAAAGAGCACCTCCGGGACGCATCCAGTCGACCAGGTCTTCGGCAGGTTGGCGGCTACGGCCTCCGTCGACGTTCTCCTGGACGAGATGCGGGGACCGCGGCCGGCACAAGCCCAGGGCAAGCACCGACGTCCGCGGCCGAAGAGGTCGCGGAGGTGAGAACGGCGGTCGATACGTCTGTCCTCCTCGACGTCCTGACAGGCGACGAGACATTTGGGATCGTGTCTCGGGAAGCGCTGCGGAAGTCCTACGATGCCGGCAGCCTCGTCGCCTCGGATGTGGTCTGGGCCGAGGTGCGAGCGCATTTCGCAGCGGACGATGCATTCGAGACGGCTATGGAGCTGATCGGAGTCTCGTTCGACCCCACGAGCGCGGTCGCCGCGACCCTCGCGGGCCGGTTGTGGCGTGACCGCGCGCGGGCGGCCAGGAAGTACGGCTCGGCAGCCGACGCCAGACAGCCCAAGAGGGTAGTCGCAGACTTCCTGGTCGGCGCCCATGCCGTGCTCCAGGCCGATGTGCTCTTGGCTCGCGACCGCGGCTTTTACAGGGGCTACTTCAAGGGTCTTCGGATCGTTGACCCCTCACAGGCGGAGTGAAGAGCAGGTCTTCGGGACACCCACGAAGGCTTCGGTTGCACGAGCCCACGCGCAAACGGGCCTGCCCAAAAGCAGCCATTTCCAGCCGATTCTCAAGGGCCGATAAGATATATTAGGTAAGTTCCCATAAGGTTGACAGAATAGTCGGATCCTCCATATAGTCGCGGTGATGGCTGGACAAGGCCGACCCCGTCTCACCCCGGAGGACCTCGAGGCCCGGATCACCGACTACTGTCGTCGGTACCAGTCCCAACGCGCCCCCAGCGGCCTCCCCAGGTTTCCAACCGGCAAGCGCGAGACCCGCCAGCACCGCGAATGGATCGCGCTCTACAAGGTGCACAACCGCCTCGGCCGCCGCACACGCGGGCAGTGCGAGCGCTGCTCGGAGCCCGCGGCCGAAGGCAGCGTCTTCTGCGAGGAGCACCGCGGACACGGCTTCTCGTCGTCCCTCGACGAGCGGCGCGCCCTGCTGGCGCACCAGGACGGGCGTTGCCCCGTGTGCGGAGCGGCCCTGGACGTCACGGAATCCGTCGAGTACGGGCGCGGGGCCGTCCTGCACCCAAGGTGTAGCCGCCTGGCCAGCCTGGCAGTGGACCTCGGCCCCGAGGGCCTTTCGCGCCTTGCTCGTTTTCTGTGGCCCGAAGGCAGCCCCCGCAAGGCGCGTGAGAAACGACTTGAGGCCGGACCTCCAAAAACGCTCCCACTCCGGCCCAAGACGCGGTAGCCTTTAATCTGTGCCTCGGCGCTACAGGCTACGTCTCGGCGACGGGACCATTGTCATGGTGGACCAGCAGGGGCTGAACACCTGGAAGGTGGACTCCAAGGCGATGGTCATGGCCGCCGGCGGGAAATGGCGGCCCCTGAAGGACCTCCTGGCCATGCAGGAGGCCGCTGCGAAGTACGCCGCGCAGTCCGCGGACCCGCACCTGCCCGCGCTGCCGCTCGTCCCACCGCCGTCTCGCGAAACGAAGTTCCCCCGCCCGCCGACGCCCGCTGATCCCTCGCCGCCCGTCTCTCCCCCGCCGGCGGTCGCCGCGCCCTCGCCGCCGGTCTCCGCCGCTGTGCCGCCAGTCACGACCGCGCGGCCGCCGGTCTCTGCCCCGCGCCCGCCAGCCTCTTCGCGACAGCGAGCTCCAACCCCAGCCCCGCCTGCTCCTCCCGTGATCGAGCCGCGCGTGATCGACCTGGCCGACGAGATCGAGCCGTCGCCGGCGATCGAAGCCTCGCCGATCATCGAGCCCTCTCCGGTGCTCGAGCCGCCGCCGGTCATCGAGCCGGAGCCGCGCGCGGCGCTGTCGGCTGAGGCCATCGAGCCCGATCCCGGGTTGGCGGGACCCGAGCTCGCGACGGACGAGGGCCCGCCGATCGTCGCGGCCGACTTCCGCGCGGCCGCCGAGGAGCTCGCACCCCCGCCCGACACGTTCGCGGTGAGCGCGCCCGCCGAGACGCCGGATATCGCATCGAACGAGCCGCCCGCCCCGCAAGCGTGGGCGGACGACGAGCCTGCGATCTTCACGACTGTTCCCGAAGGCGAATCGGGAGCGGAGAACGTCGTCGCCGGCGAGGACGAGGTCTCGACGGCGCTGCCGGAAGCGCCGGCGGAGGCGGGCACCGACCGAGGCTGGGATCCGGAGCCCTCGCAGTGGCCGGATGCCGTGGAAGCGCCGGCGATCGCCGCGCGCTCGTCGGCCGTGCAGTCGATCGCCGACGACCCGTCGCCGCGCTACGAGTACGCAGGCGAGGTTCCGGTGCACGGCGAGGAGCGCGAAAAGGCCTCGTCGCACGACGAGCGGCCCGCCTACACTTCTTCGGGTCCGGGATTCGAGGAGGACGACGAAGAGTTCCTGAAGCCGCGGCCCATCGTCCTCGACGAGCGGTTCGTCAGCGTCCTGAGCACGTTCGGAGGGGTCCTCTCTCGCGCGCTGGACGTCCTCGGCGAGGTCTTCGGGTGGATGCGCGGGCTCGTCCAGGGCCGGCTCGAGGCCTTCCGCGAGGCCCGGGCGGCGCGTGCCGCCCGAGCGGCGGCTGCGCCGCCGTCTCCGGCGCTGTCTTCCGCCGCCGTGCCCGAGGCCGAGCCCGAGCTCGTCGAAGACCCGTCTTCGTCGTACGCGTCTTCGTACGCTCCGATCGCCGAGCCGTCTCCGCAGATCCAGTCGTTCGCCGACGAGCCCACGCCAGGGTACGAGCCCTCGCCGTCGTACGAGCCTTCGCGCTCCTACGAGCCGGCGCCGTCGTACGAGCCCGCCCCCACGCGATCCACCGACGACATTCCGCTCATCCCCATGAAAC
>JBKPBQ010000069.1:0-4344 GCA_046726955.1 Acidobacteriota bacterium | reverse complement strand
CCTTTGGGCGCTCGAGGGGCTCGGCCGCCAGGAAGAGACGACACCCGTGCTGGAGCGCGCCCTCGCGATCCGGCCCCGCGACTCCGATCTCCGGCTGGCCGCCGCGGAGTCTTTCGCGAGGCGACGCGTCTTCGACAGGGCCGAGGAGCTGCTCGCGACCGCCCGAGGGTGCACGCGCCGCGCTTCGTGGCTCAGGGTGGCCGGCGCCGTGGCCGCGCAGAGGAACGATCGGGCGAGCGCCCTGCGCCTGTGGCGGGAAGTGCTGGAGGGCGAGCCGTGGGCCGCCGACGCGAACGGCGCGGTCGCGATCCTGCTCGCGGCCACCGAGGGTCGGGATGTGGGCGCCTCCCACCTCGCCTCGGCATACTCGAGGTTCCCTCGCCACGAGGGTTTGCGGCAGCTCTGCGAGGCCTGGGCCCGTGAGACCCAGGCCATCGAACGTCGGGAGGTCGAGTCGCAAAGGGCAGCCGAGCCCACCCTCGCCCGATTCGGCATGCTGTACCCCGTCCTGCTCATGCTCCTGATGCAGGCCATCGGACGGGGCTGCCTGCAGCAATAGCCAGCTAACCGACGGCGGCCGGGAGCTTCGCCACGAGCTTCGCGTGCGCGACGAGCCGGTACGCCTGCTCGACCAGCCACGCGACCTGTGCCCAATCGGGATCGTCGTCCAGGACGACGCCGACCCATCCGCTGCTTCCGACGTAGGGCGGAAGGAAGAATCGGCCCGGGTCCGACTCGATCAGGGCCTCCTGGGCGCCGAGGCCGGCGGGGAGCCAGACCGAGAGGTGCGCGGCGCCGTGGTGGTGGTCGTCGAGCATCGCGAAGACCTTGCCCTTGCCCGCGAACCACGTCGGCTCGCCGTGCGAGACCTTCTCGACGGCCTCGGGCAGCGCGAGGCAGATCGCGCGCAGCCGGGCGAGCGGGCTCGTCGTCTTCTCACGCGACCGGGCGCGCTTCGCCTGGCGTGAGGTTGCGCGACGACGGGCAGGTCGAGCCACCACTGTCCTCCGCAAGGGAGGAGCTTATCAGGGACGGCCCGCCTCGACCGGGAAGAACTGGCGCAGCGCCGGCATCAGCCGGTCGGCCCAGAATACGTGGGCCGAGCCGTCGGGAGACTCGCGGCTCTCCACCGGATAGCCGCGCGCGCGCAGGCGTTCGGAGAGCGTCCGCGTGAAGCCGGCGACGTCGGTGCGGTCGCTGGTCCGGTGCGGGTCGTAGCGGCCCCAGTCCAGGTAGAAACGAACCGGCGCCGGGGAAGCCTCGCTCGCGAGGGCGAGGAGCTGCGCCTCGCCCTGGCCGACCGGGAAGACCGATTGGCCGATCACGTTGCCGAAGAGCCCGGGCGCGCGGAGCGCCGTGTAGACGACCGCGTAGCCGCCTTCGTCCACGCCGAAGAGCGTGCGCGCTTTCGGATCGGCGAGCGTGCGGAAGCGGGAGTCTACGAAAGGAACGACGCGCTCCGCGAGCCAGGTGCGGTGGGCGTCCTGGAACGTGCGGGCGTACTCGTACGGGCTCGTGGACGGGATGAAGACCGCGACGAGTTGAGGGAGCGACTTCCCGATCTCGCGGTCGAGCCGGACGGGAAGGTGGAGGCCGTTCATCATCTCGTCGCCGTAGAGGACGTAGAGCGTCGGGTAGCGGCGGTCGGGCTGGCTCTCGTAGCCGGGAGGAAGGTAGACGTGCAGCTTGCGCTTGCCGCCCCACTTGAGGTGGGCCGACGCCTGCGGCTCGGCTTCGAGCTCGAGCTCCGTCATCGTGCCCTGCAAGCGGGCCTTCGGGTCGATCGCCGGCGGGCGCTCGGACCGCGGCATGTAGAGGAACGACACCGGCCCCACGTAGTTGAGCGAGTCGCCCGTGTCGGGATTGGCGGGGTCGGCGAACGCGGTGCCGTCGGGCTTGGCGAGCTGGTAGACGACGCGCGCGTCCGGGGGCAGGTCGACGGTCGCGTACTGGACGTCGGTCCCGGCGACGGGGCGGAGCGGCTGCTCCTTGTTGATCTCGAGCCAGTCGCCGCGCAGCGACACGTCGCGCTCGGGCCCCCGGTAGACGAACGTGACGTGCCGGTCGTCCTGGACGATGGGCGAGCCCGGTCTCTCGTCGAGGAAGCGCCGCAGGCGGGCGGCGCCTTCCGGCGACGCTTCAGCGTCCGCCACCTGCTTGGCGAAGGGCGAGATCGGAGCCGCCGCGACCGACGGTGAGGGAGCGGTGGGCGTTCGGGCGGGCACGATGTCGATCGCGGCGATCTCGCCGTAGGAGTCGCGGGCGTAGATCCGGCCCTCCGCGAACGACGACGGAGTCCAGACGAGGCCCGTGAAGAGCGGGAGGGACGCCTTCTCGGCATACCCGTCGGCGCTCGCCGGCGCGACCGCGAGCACGCCTTCCTTCGTCAGGACGACCAGGTGGTCGTCGACTACGATCGGGAAGCCGTCTCCGGGCGCGCGCGAGTGCCACTTGAGCGTGCCGGTCCGCGCGTCGACGCAGGACAGGAAGCGGCCGGAATAGCCGAAGACGAGCCTGTTCCAGGCGATCGGAGTCGCGTAGTTGAGCTTCAGCTCCTTCGTGGTCCAGGCGACCTCGGGCCGGCTCGCGGTCCGGAGGAGGACGGACTCGTCGTTCTTGTACGTGATGAACAACTCGCCGGGCGCCGTGACCACGGGGTTGATGATGCGGGCGAAGAAGCCGTTGCCTCCGTGCTCGTGGCTCCAGATCTCGTGGCCGTCCGTGGGGTCGAGGGCGACCAGCCTCTTGTCGCCGCCCGCGATGAGGCGGCCGTCGGCGATCATCGGCGACTGGTAGCTCGCGTCGTCGGATCCCTTCCGCCACACGGTCGCCCCCGTCTTCTTGTCGAGAGCGGTGACGGCGTTGCCTTCGCCGCCGGTGAGGACGACGACGAACCGGTCGGTGACGAGGGGCGACGTGGTGAAGCCCCAGTGGGGCTCGGCCGCCCCGAGGTCCGAGACGAGCTGCCTCTTCCAGACGAGAGCGCCGCCCGCGGCCCGGACGGCCACCAGGTCGCCCCGCGGGCCGAGCGCGTAGACGACGCCGCCTTCGATCGACGGAGTGGAGACCGGGCCACCCGTGGACCCGTCCTTGCCGGGGAAAGCCTCGCCGAGCGGACGCCGCCACTCCTCCCGGCCCGTGCCCGACTCGAAGGAGACGAGGTAGTCCGTCTTGCCGTCCGAGAACATCGTGACGGCGTGGCCGTCCTGGATCGCGATGCCGGAGTAGCCGGCGCCCAGCGGCCGCTTCCAGCGAACGGCGAGCGCGAAGGGCTCGGCGAACACCTTCCGTCCCGTGACCGCCGTGCCGTCGAACGCGGCGCCGCGCCAGCGCGGCCACCCGGGATCGCTCGCCGTCTTTCCGGTGACGCCGCCGGCCGACACGACCACGGGCAGCAACAGCAGGAAGGCCACGCTGGTTGTCTTCATGGCCCGCCATTCTAGGCTGCTTTGGTCGCGCCAACGCCTAACGCATTCATCGGCTTGGACGAGCGCGGCCCGAGGGGCGGGAATCAACGTCTTGAACTACAATGCCCGCCGTGAAGAGATTCCTGAAGTGGGCCGGCATCCTGCTCGGCGTTGTCGTGCTGGTGATCGGCGCCGCCGCCGCCTACGTCGCGGCCACTCCGATTCCGAGCTATCCCGTGGAGAAGATCGACCTGAAGGTGGACGTCACCCCCGAGCGCGTGGCCCGGGGCAAGCGCACGGTGGACATGCTGTGCGCCCAGTGCCACATGGACCCGACGGCGGGGACGCTCACGGGCAAGCGCGTGGCCGACGTGCCCGCACAGTTCGGCGAGAGCTACTCGCTCAACATCACGAGCCACCCCGCCGAGGGCATCGGGTCGTGGACGGACGGCGAGCTTGCCTACCTTCTGCGCACGGGCGTCACCCGCGACGGCCGCTACACCCCGCCGTGGATGATCAAGATGCCGCTGCTGTCCGACGAGGACCTGCATGACGTGATCGCGTTCCTGCGCTCGGACGACCCGCTCGTGCAGGCGCGGGACACGAAGGACCGTCCCTCGAGTCCGAGCTTCCTCACCAAGGCGCTCTGCCGGGTCGCCTTCAAGCCGCTTCCCTATCCGAAGTCGCCGATCGAGACGCCGCCGCAGAGCGACAAGATCGCCTTCGGACACTACCTGGCGACGGCGCGCCTGCAGTGCTTCGGCTGCCACTCTGCCGACTTCAAGACCATGGACGAGCTGCACCCCGAGAAATCAGGGGGGTACTTCGGCGGCGGCAACCTGATGCCCGATCTCTCCGGGGAGATCGTTCCCACGTCGAACCTCACCCCCGACCCCGAGACCGGGATCGGAAAGTGGAGCGAGGCGCAGTTCCGCCG
>JBKPBQ010000068.1:0-2679 GCA_046726955.1 Acidobacteriota bacterium | reverse complement strand
CGCTCAAGATCGTGGCGGAAGGCGTGAAGGGGCTCGTCGGCCCCGACATGGGCGCAGTGGTCATCACGCACTACCAGCGGATCCTCAACTACATTCAGCCTGACTTCGTGCACGTGTTCGTCGACGGTCGCATCGTCGAGGAGGGCGGCCCGGAGCTGGCGCACAAGCTCGAGGCGGAGGGCTACGAGGCTTTCGTGCCCGCGACGGAGGGAGTCGCATGAGCGAGACCGAGGTCATCAAGGGAATCCGCGAGGAGTACGCGTACGGCTTCTCCAACTCCGACGAGGCGGAGAACTACTTCTTCAAGTCCGGCCGCGGCCTCTCGCACGAGCTGATCGACGCGATCTCCTCGCACAAGGACGAGCCCGACTGGATGCGGAAGTTCCGCCACCGCTCGCTCGACTATTTCCTCGCGCGCCCGCTTCCGACGTGGGGCGGCGACGTCAGCCGGATCGACTTCGACAACATCTACTACTACATCAAGCCGACCGAGAAGCAGGCCCAGAGCTGGGAAGACCTGCCGCCGGACATCAAGAACACGTGGGACCGGCTCGGCATCCCGGAGGCAGAGCGGAAGTTCCTCGCGGGCGTCGGCGCCCAGTACGAGTCGGAGGTCGTCTATCACAAGCTCAAGGAGGATCTCGCGCAGCAGGGCGTGCTCTTCCTCGACATGGACTCAGGCCTGCGCGAGCACGAGGACATCGTCAAGCAACACTTCGGAAAGATCATCCCGCAGAACGACAACAAGTTCGCTGCGCTCAACTCGGCGGTCTGGTCGGGAGGCTCGTTCATTTACGTGCCCCCGGGCGTCAAGGTCGAGATGCCCCTCCAGGCCTACTTCCGCATCAACGCGGAGAACATGGGCCAGTTCGAGCGGACGCTGATCATCGTCGACGAGGGCGCGTACGTGCACTACGTCGAGGGCTGCACGGCGCCGATCTACTCGACCGACTCGCTGCACTCGGCGGTCGTCGAGATCATCGTCAAGAAGGGCGGTCGCTGCCGCTACACGACGATCCAGAACTGGTCGACGAACGTCTACAACCTCGTCACGAAGCGCGCCGTCGCCTACGAGGACGCCACGATGGAATGGGTCGACGGAAACCTCGGCTCGAAGCTGACGATGAAGTACCCGGCGATCTGGCTGCTCGGCGAGGGTGCGCACGGCGAGGTGCTCTCGATCGCCTTCGCCGGCCAGGGGCAGCATCAGGACGCTGGCGGCAAGGCCGTCCACGTCGCGCCCCACACGTCGTCGGTGATCACCTCGAAGTCGATCTCGAAGGACGGCGGGCGCGCCGGCTATCGCGGGTTGCTCGAGGTGGCGAAGAACGCTGTCGGCTCGAAGTCGAAGGTCGTCTGCGATGCGCTGATCCTCGACGAGGAATCGCGGTCCGACACCTATCCGTACATCCGTATCGACGAGTCGAACGTCGACATCGGCCACGAGGCGACCGTGTCGAAGATCGGCGAGGAGCAGCTCTTCTACCTGATGAGCCGCGGGCTCACGGAAGCGGAGGCCTCGGCGATGATCGTCTCCGGCTTCGTCGAGCCGATCACGAAGGAGCTTCCGCTGGAGTACGCGGTCGAGATGAACCGGCTGATCCAGCTCCAGATGGAAGGGTCGGTTGGATAGCGCCCTAGCCCGGGAGCGACAACGCGATCACGCTCGCAGTCGGTCGAGTCGGTCGAGCGGGAGCGCATGCAGCCCCTCCCACAAGCCGGCCCGCCGCTGCTCGTCGCTGTCGATTCCAACGACGACATGTACGACGCGCTAACGACCCGGTACACGTTCGCGTGCCCAGCCCGGGGCGAGACGAGCGTGAGGCTGTCCGCCTTCCGTGAGCTCGACCGGCTGCCGGGCACGGCCCACCCGGCCGTTTTCCACGTTCGCTTTGCCTGCGGCTGCGGTGATGACCACGTCGGTCTCGTCTCGCACGACGAGCTCGACTGGGCACCGCTCGGGTTGGACGAGGGCGCGACCTTCCTGAACCTGATGACGGCCCGGCTCGAGCCGCTCGATTCGGAGTTCGTCGACCTCGCGATCCGCCGGATCCAGGCCGGGGAGTGGCCCTGGAGCTTCTTCTGCTACCCGGAGGAGCGGCCGCGGCCCGTGTTCCCATCGTTCTTCCGCCTGCTCGCTCCGAGCGCGCCCGACGGCTCGATCGGCCTCGCCGTCCTCTGTCCCGCCTGCTTCCGGATCTCGATCAACCTCGTCTCGCACGAGCACGTCAACCTGCCGTTCCACAACGACGCCGAGATCGGCGTCATCGAGCACGTCTTCGCCAACGACACCAGGCAGACGCTCGACGAGTTCCACGCCCGCCTCCACTCGTCGGACATCGACGCGCGCAGGTTGCTGCTCGAATAGCGGTCCGTTTCCGCTCCGCCAGGTACGCCGAACAGGCATCACGGTCGAGCGCGCGTTCTCGTACCCGTGATGCCAAGCTCTTTGCCGTTGAGCTGCGAGCTGGGCCTTCGAATCCGTTCCGGATGCGGTAGCGGCGTTTCCGGGGCGTGTCCATTCGATCGGGGCTGGCCGCAGCTGCCGGAACGATCCCTAGCGGAAGGGCGGCCAGGCCCGAAGCAAGATCCCGCCACCGGGCCAGGGACGTCGTCACGAGCGCGGCTGCTCTGCCACCCAGGCGTCCGGCACGCCGTGACTGCGGCGGCAGCAGGCGG
>JBKPBQ010000067.1:0-18509 GCA_046726955.1 Acidobacteriota bacterium | reverse complement strand
GGTCGCCGGACCATGTCCACCGCGATCAAGCTCAGGGAGGTCGCCTACCCGGCACTCTTCGCCGCTACTGCCTGAGGTCAACTCAACATCTTTGCGAAAAACAAAGAATCTACGAACGAAGAATCTACGCCCCAAGGCCGGGCACGCGGGGCGGGCGCCCGATCGGGAAGATCGTCGAGGACTAGTCCCTCGAGCTGGCCTTCCTCGTCCAGCAGCTCGGCATGGAGCCGCGGCGGTGAGGAAGCACGCTTCTTTCTAGGGCTGCTCGAGCAGCGCGGCTTCGAACACGGCGGGACCCGGCTTGCCGGTCTGGGGCGTGATCCACACCGCGAGCTTTCCGCGGCCGCGCGTCAGCGCCTCGGGAACGGCATAGGAGAGCTGCTTGATCCGGAGCGGCTTGTCCTTCTTGAGCTCGGTCTGGCCGATGCGCGTGCCGTTCGCGATCAGGTCGAAGCCCCCGTCGGTCCCGCTCCACAGGGACAGGCTCAGCTCCAGGGGCTTCGCGGCGCTCTTGGGATCGAGCTCGAACCGCAGATAGCCGTAATTGTCTTTGCGTAGCTCCCAGGCGTCTCGCCCCATGACGAGACCCAGAGGTGCGGCGGCGGTATCGAGACCGTGCGCAGCGGCGGCGGCCGAGTCTCCCGCCATCAGGCGGTCCAGCGTCCGAGCCTCCACCGCCTTTCGCTCGGCGTCGCGCGCCGCCCATTCGGTTTCGCTCAGCCGGTCGAAGTACACCGGGCCGTAGGAGTGATGCGTCATGTAGTAGGGCTTCAGGACCACGTCCTGGGGCCGGCCGAGACCCACCGTCCGGAAGTGCAGCGGGCCGTCGGACGCGCTCGGCTTGACGCTCTTCTCGAGCGGGCGATCCCCCACGACGAGGACGGGCACGGCCTCGGAAGGCTTGCCTTCGGGGCCGAGGTCCGCGGCGAGGAGGACGGGCCCGTGGAAGAGCGCGATCTTGTTGGGATCGTCGGGTGTCGGCTCGACGCGGATGGCCATCGGTAGCCTCACCTCCAGGACATCCCCACCCTTCCAGTCGCGATCGACGACGAAGTACTCGCCGGCCTTGCCGGTCGCCTTGAAGGGCCTGCCGTTGAGCTTGACCGACACGGGACCAGCGGCCCAGAAGGGATGGCGGACGCTGAGGGCGAACCGAGCGCCCTTGCCGCCGATCTTCAGACGGGTGACGCCATCCTCGGGGAAGCGCGTGTCCTGCGTGACCGTGATCGCCTTGTCCTTCCAGTCGACACTCGACGCGACGAACAGGTTCACGTAGAGCGTCCCGGCATCGTGGAAGTAGATGGAATCGGTGTAGCGAGGCGGGTTCTCCCAGCCGGTCCCCACGCAGCACCAGAAGGAATCGAAGGGCGTGCTGTACGCCTTGGGCATGCCGGTGAGAGGCATGTAGTAGCACTTCATCCCGGTCCCGGGCTCGGTGGAGGCCAGGATGTGATTGAAGAGGGCGCGCTCGGTGTAGTCGGCGTAGCCCACCTTCGGCTCCCAGGTGTAGAGGTGCCGGGCGAGCTTGAGCATGTTGTACGTGTTGCAAGTCTCCGAGGTGTCGTCGGTGAGACGCGTGGACAGAACACCCGGAGGCCCGAAGTACTCTCCCTCGCTGTTCCCGCCGTTGGCGTACGTGTGGTTCTTGATCACCGTCTCCCAGAAGAAGGCGGCGATCTTCCGCTCTCGCTCGTCCGCGGTGACCTCGTAGGCCCGCGCGGCACCGATGACCTTGGGGATTTGGCAATTGGCGTGGAAGCCGTTGAGCTTGTCCTGTCCCTCCGCCAGCGGGTCCAGCACCTCCCGGTGGTAGAAGTGCCGAGCGACACCCATGAAGGTCTCGTCGCCCGTCCGCGCGTACAGCTCCGCCAGGGACTCGCTCATGCCCCCGAACTCGGCGTAGAGCATCTTCTGCCACGCGGCGTCGTCCAGGCTTCGAGTGACACGTGCGGCCCACTGGCCGTACCGCTCCGCCACCGCGAGAGCCTTCTCGTTTCTGCAGACGCGGTGTGCATCGAGCAGGCCGGCGAAGATCTTGTGGATCGTGTACCAGGGCGCCCAGAAGTTGTTGATGTAGTTCTGGCGGATGTTGAAGAAGTTTGCCGTCTCGATGTCACGGAAGAGGGTGTCCTGGTTCGGGATGCCGCCAACGTACCCGTCGCCGCGCGCCTCCTGCGCCCGCGCGAGCTCGTTCACGATGTACGTGACGCGTTCGAGAAAACGCGCGTCTCCGGAGCTCGCGTAGGCCAGCGAGCAGGCGGAGAGGTAGTGGCCGAGGGCGTGGCCCGAGAGACCCTCGGCCTCCCAGCCGCCATAGAGCTCGCCTTTCGGCGCGAGGCCGTTGTAGGCCAGGAAGCGGTGGAGCAGACGGTCGGGCTCGATCTTCAGGAGGAAGCCCGTGTTGTCGTCGAACGCCTTCTTGAAGGGGCCATCGAGGAGGCGGACATCCGCGGGCTCGAAGGCCCGGACCTTCAGGACGGCCTTGTCGGCTACTTTTTCGTAGGGCTCGGCGGATTCGGCGGAGGAGGTGGGAATCGCGAGGGCGCCAGCCAGCATGCCGACAGCGAGGATGTTGCGCATAGCGTTTGCTCGTCGACAGCCCGACGCCGCCGACTCTACCATAGTGCGTTTTCCCCGCGGGAGGCTCCATGAGTTCCGAAGACCAGCAGCGATCGAATCCGCAGCAGGACGATGAGCAGGGCCTCACGCGGCGCCGTGTCTTGCAGATCCTCGGCACTGCGGCGGCCGTGACGGCCGTCGAGCCTGCGCTGCGCGATCGGAGTGCCCTGGCGGCGGCACCGGGTGCGCCCGCACCAGTGGCGCTGGGCGCGCATCCGTTCAGTCTGACGGCCGTGCGGCTGCTCGACGGGCCGTTCAAGGACGCACAGGAGCGGAACGGCAAGTACCTGCTGTCGTTGGAGCCCGACCGGATGCTCCACAACTTCCGCGTCAACGCCGGACTCCAGCCCAATACCTGAAGCTCTTGCACGCCCGTGGATTCCTTCTGGTGTTGCACGGGGACGGGCATCGAGAATCACGCCAAGTACGGCGACTCGATCTACTTCCAAGGCAGCGAGAACGGTACTGACTCCTTGTACGTCAACCTGTTCATCGCCTCGACACTGGACTGGAAGGAAAAAGGGCTGGCGCTGAAACAGACCACGAGGTTCCCCGAAGTCGGAGCGACTCGCCTGGAGGTGACGGCCGTCGGACCGGATGATGTCGCATTGAAGATCCGCCATCCCGGCTGGTGTTCAGTGGCCACCGTCAAGGTCAATGGCACGTTGGCGGCCACGTCCTCTACTGGAGAATCGTGGACGCGTGAGACGACAACACCCGCGCTCCCCGCTCCTGCGGCCCTGAACGGCGCGGGCCGTCGTGTTAGGCTCGCTCCTCTCGCGGGAGTGGCGTCGCCATGGGAAGAACCATCGCCGTCTTCGTGCTGCCGCTGGCGGTCGCGTGGCGCGGCGTGGCGCTGGCGCAACCCAAGGAGGCGGCGGCTTCGCCGTCGCGGGTGGCGGTGCGGGCCGCGCACCTCGTCGATCCCGCGGCCGGCCGCCGGCTGGACGGAGTGGTGGTCCTCGTCGCTGGCGATCGCGTAGAGGCGGTAGGCGAGAACCTGGCCATCCCCCCCGGCGCCAGCGTGATCGACCTCGGCTCCGCAACCGTGCTGCCCGGCCTCATCGACGTGCACACTCACATCACCATGCAATCCGGCAACTACTACGTCGATCTCTTCCGGCGAAGCCCGATCGACGACGCGGTGCGGGCGCACGTCTACGCCCGCCGCACCCTAGATGCCGGCTTCACCACCGTCCGCAACGTGGGGGCGGCGGAGTACGTCGATGTGGCCCTCCGCAACGCCATCGACGACGGGACCGTCGTCGGACCGCGGATGGCGGTGTCCGCGATCGCGCTGAGCGCGACCGGCGGCCACGGCGATCTCTCGGGCTTTTCTCCCTACCTTCGCTTCCAAGGCTTCTCGGGCATCGCGGACGGGGTCTACGAGCTGCGGAAGAAGATCCGGACGAACGTGAAGAACGGAGCCGACCTCATCAAGATCGCGGCGGGGGCGGGTGTCCTCTCGGAGGAGGAATCGGTCGGGGCGCCGCAGTACAGCCAGGCCGAGCTCGACGCGGTGGTTGAGGAGGCCGCGATGTGGGGGAGGAAGGTCGCGGCCCACGCTCACGGCGCCGAGGCCATCAAGCGGGCGGTGCGGGCGGGAGTGGCCTCGGTCGAGCACGGCGGGCTCGTGGACGAAGAGGGCGTCCGGCTCATGAAGGAGAAGGGGACGTACCTGGTGCCGGATATCTACACCGACGTCTACATCCTCGAGCACGCGAAGGACCTGGGTCTCCCGGATGCGATCGTGGAGAAAGAGCGGAGCCTGCGCCGGCACCAGACCGAGAACTGGGGCCGCGCCATCGCGGCCAAGGTCCGCTTCGCTTTCGGCACCGACGCCGGCGTCTACCCCCACGGCACGAACGCGAACCAGTTCCGCTACCTGGTCGAGCTGGGCTTCACGCCCATGCAGACGATCCAGATGGCGACCGTGAACGCCGCGGACCTCATCGGCTGGAGCGACCGGGTGGGACGGATCGCGCCCGGGCTCTATGCCGATCTCGTGGCCGTGGACGGCGATCCGCTTGCCGACGTGAGGGAGCTCGAGCGCGTGCGCTTCGTGATGAAGGGCGGCGTGGTCGTGAAGAGCTCGTCGTCGCCGCCCGAGTGAAGAGGCTCAGCGGACTTCATCAGGTCCCGTCGGCGCCGGGCCCGTCACGGCCCGCTGCCGCCCGAGCGGAGGATGACGTCGACGAGCCGCGCGTACTCCCCGCCGAAGTGGTGGCCCTCGCCCACCTCCACGACGCTCACGCGTGAGCCCTCGAGGGGCAGGCAGGCCGAATCGCTCTCGCCGTGGCCACGGACGCAGGTGATCGGGACCTGTGCCCGACGGACCTCGGGCAGCGTCGGGTGCGTCGGCCCGCCGCCACCACCAATCCAGCTCGCCACGTGAAACTCGAACGACGCCGCCTCGGAGAGGCCGAGCAGGGTCGCGCTCGCCACTCGCGCACGGACGGCGTCGGGCAGCCGGTTCACGAGGAACGGCAGGACGTCGGCGCCGAACGAGTAGCCGACCAGGACCACACGCGGCTTCCGCCAGCGCCCCGAGTAGTGCTCGATGATCCGGGCGAGGTCGGCCGCAGCCGCCTCCGGCGTCCGCGGCGTCCAGTAGTAGCTCAGGCTGCTCCAGCCCACCACCGGCACGCCCGCGGCTGCGAGCCCGGCGCCGATGCTCTTGTCGATCTCGGCCCACCCGCCGTCACCGGTCAGGATCACCGCCATCTTCGAGCCGTCCTCGCCGCCCGCCGCCGGCACTTCGACCAGCGGCAGGTCGGCGATTTCCGGTGACGACGCGTTCTCGGCCTCTTGCGTCTTCCGGCCGGCGCGGACGGCCTCGTACGCCTCGATGAACGCCTCTGCCCAGTTGCGGGGCACTGAGAAGCCGTGCCCGACTTTCGGCAACAGGAACAGACGCGCCGATCCCGTGGTCTTCACGAAGGCCTGTGTCGTCGCGGGCGAGCAAACCTGGTCCACCTCGCCCTGCAGCACCATCCACGGGACCCGCAGGTCCGCGAACGGCCCGAGGTCATAGCCGACGCCCTTCGTGCGCCTGGTGGCCACGAGGCCGCGCATGGAGCACGGCGCGCGCGCGACGTCGAGGTCCGGGCAGAAGCCGAGGCTGATCGCGCCGGCGAAGGTCTCGGGCGGAGCCGCGACCAGCGCGGCGTAGACGAGCGTCGCCCCCGACGAGTAGCCGACGAGGATCGGCCGCTTGTAGGCCGGAAGGCGATGGTGGAGCTGGACGGCCCGCGACAGCTCCTCGAGCGTCCCCGCGGGGTATCCGCAGCGCGGCTGCGCGTCGAGGCTCTTCACGAACGACCGGACGTCGATGCCGGCGACGAGGGCGCCCCGGCCGCGCAGTTGCTCGGCCATCGACACGACGCCGAGGTTCCACCCGCCGTCGCCCGATACGAACAGGACGACCTCGGAAGGCGGCCCCGCGGGGGAGTAGACGGTGACCTGACCGAGGCCCGGCGCCGTGAGCGTCTCGACCGGCTCGGCTCGCGCCGGGATTGCCGCGGAGAGCAGGAGAAGGAGCGCGCCCGCGCCGAGGCCGTGCTTCATCCCAGGAAGATCCGGCGATAGCCCCCGGAGATGAGGGCCGCAACGTCGGCGAGGATCCGGGCCAGGCCGAGGCCGCCTGGATACGCGAGATAGCGCGGCTCCCACACGGGGTTGAACTTCTCCTTGTACGCGCGCAAGCCCCGGAAGTTGTAGAGCGCTTCGCCGTGACGATAGACGAAGCGCCCCAGCCGGCTCCAGAGCGGCGCCACGGGCGAGTGCTCGAAGCCAGACAGCGGGGCCATTCCCATCGAGAACCAGCGGTAGCCGCGCTCCTTGCCCCACAGCATCAGGTGCGTGAACAAGCCGTCCATCGCCGAAGACGGCGCGTTGCGATCGTATCGCATGAGGTCGACCGACAGCTCCAGGTTGCGCGGGCCCGGCCAGACGTTCGCGAACGCGAGGATCCGTCCTTCGCATTCCAGCACCCCGACGGGAAAGCGCGCGACGTAGGTGCGATCGAAGAACCCGAGCGAGAAGCCTTTCTCGGCTCCCGCCTTGTGGCGGAGCCAGTCGTTCGAGACGGTCTCGAGCGCGTCCATCACGGCGGGGACCTCGTCCGTGCCGAGGACGCGGAACGTCGCGTGGTCGTTCTCCAGCCGGCGCAGGGCCTGGCGGAACTTCTTGCCCATGTGCCCTTCGAGGCCGAAGGTGGCCAGGTCGACGCGCGCCTCCTCACCCAGCTTGATGAAGGTCAGCCCGTAATCGGCGTAGCGGTGCAGGTTGTCCTTGGCCACCTCGTAGAATACGGGCTCGGCCGCGAAGTCGTCGCAGTGCTCGAGGAAGAGCCGGACGACGCCGGAGAGCCTCTCGGGAGGACCGACCGGATCGCCGAGCGCCACCCACGTACGGCCCTGGGCGGCGTACATCACGAAGGCCTTGCGGTCGTCGTCGAAGAGCAGCGCCTTGTCGCGCAAGTAGACGAGGTACGGGAACGTGGACGTCTGGGCCTCGATCGCGACCGCCGCGTCCCGGAGGTCGGCCCCGGTGGGCTCCGGCGCCTCGTGGGGAGCCGGCCGCATCAGCCGCGCGAGACCGAAGAGGAGGAGCGTGATCGCCGCGCCGACGGACGCGCGCAGCGCGCGCGAGGCCTGGCTGCGCAGCTCGAACTGCCACCAGAGCTCGCCGGAATACTGGACGTGCTTGAACGCGAAGAGCCCGAGCCACACGGAGGCGCCGAGCGCAGCCACGACCGCGGCGATCCAGCCCGCCGAGAAGCGGGTCTCGTAGAGGGCTGCGCGCCGGTCGAACCCCGGCGCCGCCCGCACGATGACGACGAGCAGAAGCGCCAGCAGGCCGGCCTCCTCGTAGTCCGCGCCCTTCAGCAGCGAGGCGACGATCCCGGTCGCGATCGCAGCGACCGCGAGGTGGTGGGCGGCGTTGAGGCGGCGTGCCAGGCCCTGCGAGACCAGCAGCAGGGTCGCGCCGGCGACGCTGCCGAGGAAATGGGACGCCTCGATCACGCCCAGCGGCAGGAAGAGGTAGACGAGCCGCAGCCGGCCCCGAGCCGCCGGGGTGGCGCCCGAGAAGAGCAGGATGACACCGGCCAGGAACGTGAACACCGCCAGGACGTGCGGGGTCAGGAGCTCGGTGAGCCAGCCGAGGACCTGCCCCACGCGCGCCGCCTGCGCGCGGCGCTGGTGGAGCTCGTCCGCGACGAGCGCGACGAGGGCCACGACGAACGGCGCGAGGTAGTAGACCGCTCGATAGGCGACGAGCGCGGGAAGGAGCGCGACCACGTCGATGTACGGCCTCAGCATGAGGACGATCAGCGACTCGAACACGCCGAGGCCGCCGGGCACGTTGCTCGCCACGCCGAGGAGCTGCGCGGCGAGGAACGCCCCCAGCAGGCCGCCGAACGACAGCGGGCTCGGGGGCAGCAGGACGTAGAGCACGCCGGCGGCCAGCGACCAGTCGAATGCCGACAAGGCGAGCTGGGCGAGGCCGAGCGCCGGAGGCGGCATCGGCAGCTCGAGCCTCCACAGCCGCAGTACCTTGCCGCGCGCGAAGACGGCGACGACGTACCCGAGGCCGAACAGCATCAACAGCCAGCCCACCGGCTGCGCCCATTGCACAGCTGGCAGGTCGTGGGCCCCCGGAAGCGGGCTGACGGCGAGGGCGAGGCCCCCGAGGGTGACGAGGCCCAGCCAGAACGTCGTGACGTTGAAGAAGACGACCCGCGAGAGCTGCTCGCCGGTGACACCCCACCGCGTGAAGAACCGGTAGCGGACCGACGCCCCCGAGAACATCGCGAAGCCGACGTTGTTCGCGATCGCGTAGGCGATGAACGAGGCCATCACGACGCGCCAGCGGGAGACGGCCTTTCCGATATAGGCGAAGGCGAGGAGGTCGTAGCCGACCATCACCAGGTAGTTGAGGACGGTGAGCGCGAGCGCGGCGAGGAGCCGGCCCCGCGGGACGTCCAGGATGTCCCGCGTGAGCTCGCGCCACGTCAGGGTGTGCAGCTCGCGCCGCAGGACGAGGAGCGCGGCCCCGAAGAGCACGAGGCCGACGAGGGCGGGAAACGTGGAGCGGAGCCTATCGCGCCAGTCGCGCATGGTCGACGCCGGGCGTCGGCCCGGAAAGGATATCGCACAGCTGGGGAGCGGTGCTCGCGTGACGTTGACACCCGACGGACCCTGTACGACCATCCTTCGCATCGTCCGATGGGGCACAGGACGAAGAAGAAGCGGACGGAGAAGAGGAGACGCGATCCGCCGGGCCCTCCGGTGGCCGTCCGCTCCGCCGGCGCTCCCCCGCAGGACTTGTTCGCGGGCGGCGGCGAGATGGGCGCCCTCATGCGCTCGACGGACTGGTCCAAGACGAAGCTCGGTCCCGTCGACGACTGGCCGAGAAGCCTCAGAACCATGCTGGGGGCCGTCCTCGGCAGTCGGTTCCCGATGCTGCTCTGGTGGGGCCCCGACCTGCTGCACCTCTACAACGACGCCTACCGCCCCATCCTGAGGGACAAGCACCCCGCTTCTCTCGCCGCTCCCGCCGCGCAAGTCTGGGCCGAGGTCTGGGACGTCGCCGGGCCCATGGCGAGGGGCGTCCTGGAGGGAGGGCCCGCGTCCTGGACCGAGGACCTTCAGCTGTTCATCAACAGCGGAGGAATGGCCGAAGAGACGTACTTCACGTTCTCGTACAGCCCCGTCCCCGGGGACGACGGACGGGTCGGCGGCCTCCTCAACACCGTGCAGGAGACGACGGCAAAGGTACAGGGCGAACGACAGATCCGGATGTTGCACGATCTTGCGGCTCGCGCCGCCGAAGCGAAATCCGAAGGCGAAGCCTACCGCATTGCCGCCGCCGTCCTGTCCGGCAACGAGCTGGATCTACCCTTCGTTCTTCTCTACGCCCTGAACGACGAGGCGAGCGAGGCGCGGCTCGTCGGGGCGAGCGGATGGACGGACTATGATGGTCCGGCGAAGGCGGCTCGTGTTGCCCTGCGCAGCGAGGGCGACGCCAAGTACTGGCCCCTGGCCGAGGTCAGCCGAACCGCCCGCGAGGTCGTGGTCGACGACCTCTCGGCCCTCTTCGGGCCGCTCCCCGCCGGCCGCGGGAACGCGCGTCCGGAACGAGCGATCGTCCTCCCTCTGCTCCGCGCCGGCCTGTCGACGCCGTACGGATTCCTGGTCGCGGGCATCAGCCCACACCGTGCCTTCGACGAGCGGTACAGGCGGTTCTTTGCGGCCACGGCGGATCAGGTCATGACGGTCATTGCCAACGCCCGCGCCTACGAGGCGGAGAGGAAGCGGGCGGAGGCCCTCGCCGAGATCGATCGCACCAAGACGACCTTTTTCAGCAACGTCTCTCACGAGTTCCGAACGCCGCTGACGCTGATTCTCAGTCCCGTCGAAGACGCGCTCGCGAGGTCGGCGCCGTCGCTCGACGGACAGGACCTGCAGGCCGTGCATCGAAGCGCGCTCCGGCTCTTGCGACTCGTCAACAGCCTGCTCGATTTCGCCCGCCTGGAGGCGGGCCGGCTGCACACCTCGTTCACGCCGACGGACCTCTCGACCCTCACTGCCGGTCTCGCCAGCTCCTTCCGTTCTCTGGTCGAGCGCTCGGCCCTCCGCCTCGTCGTCGATTGTCCGCCGCTCTCCGAGGCCGTCTACATCGACGTGTCGCTGTGGGAGAAGATCGTTCTCAATCTCGTCTCGAACGCGTTCAAGTTCACGCTCCGCGGGGAAATCGCGGTAACGCTGCGCTGGTGCTCCGACCACGTCGAGCTGACCGTCGAGGACACGGGTTGCGGGATTCCCGAGCGGGAGCTGCCGCACATGTTCGAGCGCTTCCACCGCGTCGAGGGCGCCCGTGGCCGGAGCTTCGAAGGCACGGGCATCGGCCTCTCCCTCGTACAGGAATTCACGAGGATCCACGGCGGCACCGTCCGTGTCTCGAGTGTCGAGGGAGAGGGGAGCCGCTTCGTGGTGTCGATCCCGACGGGAAGCGCGCACCTGCCTCCCGAGATGATCGGGAACCGGAGGCCGGACGACCTGCCAATGACGAGCGCCGCCTACGTCCTGGAAGCGATGGCCTGGAGCGGTTACGAGGACGAGGGGGCGGTCCCGGAGCCGCCTCTCCGTCCTCGCGACACTGCCGCCTCTGCGAACGGGGAGGCGGCGAGCCGGGAGGGCGCTCGCGTCCTGATCGCCGACGACAACGCGGACATGCGCAACTACCTCGCGAAGATCGTGCGGATACGCTGGGAGGCGGAGCTGGCCGCCGACGGCCAGGCGGCCCTCGAGGCGGCGCGCGAGCACCCTCCCGACCTCGTGCTGAGCGACGTGATGATGCCGAGGATGGACGGGCTCGCGCTCCTGCGGGAGCTGCGTGCCGACCCGCGAACGAGGGACGTCCCGGTCGTGCTCCTCTCGGCCCGAGCCGGGGAGGAATCCCTGCTCGCCGGCATCGAGACCGGGGCCGACGACTATCTCATCAAGCCGTTCTCCGCCCGCGAGCTGATCGCGCGCATCCAGACCCATCTCAACATGGCCCGGCTCCGGCGCGAGTGGGGGAACGAGCTGGAAGCTGCGAATAGGGAGCTCGAGGCCTTCTCCCGCTCCGTCTCGCACGACCTCCGGTCTCCGCTCCTCGCCGTCCAGGGCTTCTCGAGCCTGCTGGCCCGAGAGTACGGAGGACAGATGCCGGCCAGGGCCCAAAAGATGCTGCACGGGATCGAGACCTCCGCCGTACGCATGAGGCAGCTCATCGAGGACCTGCTCGAGTTTTCCCGCCTGGGCCGGCAGCCGCTCTCGAAGCGGTGGGTGAGTGTCGCCACGCTGGTCGACGAGGTGCTGGAGCTGGCCATCGAACAGGCGGATCACACCGAGGTCCGAGTGGGCGACCTCGCCGACGTCGTGGCCGACGCTTCGCTGCTCAAGCAGGTCTTCACCAACCTGCTGTCCAACGCGTTCAAGTTCACCCGGCGCACGGACCGGCCGAAGATCGAGATCGGCTGCCGGCGGCAGGACGGAGAGACCGTGTTCTTCGTCCAGGACAATGGCGCCGGCTTCGACATGAAGGACGCCGCGCGGCTGTTCGGCGTCTTCCAGCGCCTTCACAGCGACGAACAGTTCGCGGGCACGGGCGTGGGACTCTCCCTCGTGCAACGCATCGTCCAGCGTCACGGCGGGCGTATCTGGGCGGACGCGGCAGTGGGCCGAGGGGCGACGTTCCTGTTCACGCTCCCCGGCGAGGGGGGCGCTCGGAGCGACGCCGTCCCGGGACCCGACGCGACGGACGAGAAGGAGAACGGCGTCGCGCCTCTTCCCGCGGCGGGCGAGCGCTCGAGGTCCGGCGCCGGCGATCGGATACAGGCACGGCACCTCGAGGCGCCGGGCTCTGACCCGGGCGGCCGGCCCGGGACGACGCGCTAGCGACGCGATCGCTTCGGCGCCCGGAGCTCGCTACGGTGCCGGTCGCGACGGCCGAGTACCTCGGCGGCGCTGTGCAGCGCGCCGGTGTCCCGCCCCTGCAAGCCGTACGCGCGGCCCATGTCGTCGACGTCGTTCTGATCCGGGGTGGGCACGGCTCCGTCCGGCGTCTCCTCGCCCACCATTTCGTTGGCGAGCGAGCGGTCGTCGGGGTCGCCCGGCTGGGTCGGCTCGCTGTCGCCCGGGATCGGGACGCGTCGGTGAGCAGCGACGGCCGGCGGCACGCCGGTTCGAAGCGACTCGGCGGCGACAGCCGTCCCGGACGAGGCGTGGATCTCCTGTCTGGCGTCCGTCAACCTCGCCTTGGATCGGGACCTCTTGGTAGAGCTGCTCGTTGACTTCTTCATGTATTCCCCATCTACGGTGCTCCGCTGCGCCCCCGACGTCAAGCAATTCCTTTCGCCGCCAGGGCGCGGCGCGCGCCGATCAGGGCGAGCGCCAACTCACCCCCCACCCTCGATCGAGAAGATCGACGTTCTTGCCCTGAAGCTCCCGCGGTAGATGGACGAACGGGAGATCAGATCTTCTCCGCCACGAAGTAGACGTACCGCAGGAACCCCGCGTCGAATCCCGTCTTGATGTACAGCGCGGAGGGGAATTGCTCTTTGATGAGCCGGAGGCCTTCAGGGCCCAGCTTCATCCCTTTCCACAACAATCGCGGAACGTCGCGGAATGAGAGCTCTTTGACCGCCTTCAGCGCACTGTCGTAGCCGAAATCCCAATTGGGACGCGTGCGGTCATTCAAATCCTCCTCTGCGAGTATCCTGAATCCTGCCTTCTTCAGATGGCGCCGGTATCCTGCTGCGGTCTCCAGGCTCGGCACGGCCCAGTAATCCATGAACGGTTCGAGCACGAGCTCTTCCTGCACCCGGCTCAGCCCCTCCTGCTTGCACCAATCGATGAGAAGGAGGCGCCCACCCTTCTTCACGACGCGCGAGATGGCGGAAACCGCCGTTGCCTTGTCAGGCAGATAGCAGGCGGCATCCATGTAGGCGACGGCGTCGAACGTCTCGCCCAGCTGATCCACTTTCATGACGTCGTATTGTTTGAACGAGAGGTTCTTCCCTTCATGGCGCTTCGCGTGGCTCAACTGCGAGCCGGAGATGTCAATGCCAAGCACGGTGCCCTTGGTGTGCTGCGCCATGATCTTGGAGAATCCGCCCCTGCCACACGCCAGCTCCAACACCTTGCATGCGTTGTGAATGTCCAGCGCCTTCACATACTTGGCATGCGTGAACGCAAAGGCATCGTCCCAACTCTCATTGCCCTTCGGGAAGATGGCGAAATGGAAGAAGTCGTTCCAATACTCGGCGTAGAGGTCGCTGACCGCAGCGAACATGCGCTGCATGCTGCTCGCATAATCTTCGTTGAAGGATTGCGTCGTTTCCTTCGTCATCGCCCTGGGCGCCATCGAGAACCGACGCGGGGCTGCGGGATCGGCTCTCATCTCTGCGTCCTCGCCGCGGCCTCGATCTTGAAGTCGATGGCGAGCTCGTTCTTGACCTTCACGACCCCGGCCACCGAGATGGGAGTCAGGCCGAAGTCAGTGTGCCGGACGACGAGACTGCCCGTGGCCATGAGCGTGTCGCCGGAGACCTCGACCCGCATCGGAACGAGTGTCGACCGGGTCACGCCGTGGAGCGTCAGCTCGCCGCTGACCTGTAGGTCGTAGAGTCCCTTCGCCACCTCGCGCCCCTCGACCTTCGTGGAGCGGAAGGTCACCCATGGGAAGTGAGCCACGTCGAGCAGCTCGGGCCCGACCATCCTCGCCTGCACCTTCGGCACGTCCTCGGGCGGCTCCCCTCGTCCCGATACTCTCAGCGCGGTGGCGTCCAGGGTCAGGCTGACGCTGGATCGGCCCAGGTCACTCGGGTCGGGTCGAGCCAGCCCCTCGAGGCCGGGTGCCAGGACCTCGTGGTCGTGTCCGGCAAACCTGAAGAGGCCAGCCCGCCCCACGTGGATCGCGACCGTGCTGCGCGCGGGATCCACCACATAGGTCAGCTCCTCTGCGGCGTCGCTCCGAGCGGCGAGAGCCAGGACTAGAGCCGCTCCAAGAGCATCTTTGAACATGCCCAGGTACGCCCTTTCTGCGAGTCGGATAGGGGCGCTCGTTCAACGCGTCCTCCCCCGATGGTTGAGGTGAACTCGCCGTTCACTGGCAATACGCGCCCGTGCAGGGCGGTTGTGAAGCCGTGGCCTGATTGATGCTGCCCACCATCACGGGATGGATCGAGCAGTGGTACGGGCCTGCGACTTCGATCGGCATGGGCCCACTCGAAGCTCCGGGGAGAAGATCACCCGTGTCCACCGACCCGTCGTTCAGCACCACGTGGTGGGTCACGTTGTCGACGTTGTGCCACACGATCATCTGACCCGCCGGCAGCGTCGCCGGATTCGGTGAGAACGACTGCGAGCCGTTGATCGCGACCACGTTGATCGTCACGACGCCGGGAGCCCCCGGCGGCGTCGGATTGTTCGGGTTCCCGCTGCTACCGCTGGAATAGCCTCCGCCGCACGCCCACATACACAGGCCCAAGGCGACCACGGCACCGCCCATCACGAACTCACGCATGAACGCCTCCCTTCTTGTCTTCGTTCTGTCCACATTGCCTACGACGGTGAACTGCGCCTCCCTCGCGTATACAGACCAGGCCTGCCGCCGAACTATTCCCGACGGAGAGCCGGGTAGGCACGCGATCGTCGCGGTTCGAGGCGACTTCTCGAGGTCGGCTCCCACCACGGAGAGGGCGGTTGCGCGGTCAGCGCCGCAGCCGGCGCGCGAGCTGTGGGGGGCTACCGGGCTATCTGCGACAGTGCTGCGACGCGGGTCGCGCCGGCACGTGAGCGGAGTCCTGGACTCCGCGCGTCATCGAATTCTCTAGCCTACCGGGTTCAGGCCAATGCGGCGCACGAGGCCCTGGAACCGCGGGTCGGAGCGGAGAGGATCGAAACCCGGCCGCAGGAGGACACCCGGGTTGATTCGCTCTTCATAGCCCCTCTCGAGCCAAGTCATCGCGTGATCTCTGTCGCCGAGGGCGGCATAG
Organism: Acidobacteriota bacterium; assembly: GCA_046726955.1. GTDB lineage: Bacteria > Acidobacteriota > Vicinamibacteria > Fen-336 > Fen-336 > CAVPGH01. The sequence goes on along the minus strand of JBKPBQ010000067.1, from coordinate 3,343 downwards.
ATCATGGCGATCTCCGAGGCATGCGAATTGCGGGGTTCCGCGCGCCCTATCAGATCACTGAGGAGCTGCACCGCTTCGGCCCTTCTGCCTGATGCCGCATAAGCGCGAGCCAGATTCGCCCTGCACGTCGGGCTGCCTCCGGAGAGCTGGACCGCTTTCTGTAGCTCGGCGATCGCCTCATCGTGCATCTGTCTTTGGAGGTAAGCCTGGGCCAGCTGGTTATGGGCGAGGCCAAAATTGGGGTCGAGCTCGATCGTCTTGCGGCTCTGTCGGATCGAGTCGTCGTAGAGATGCGCAATCAGAAGAAGCTCGGCCAGATCGGCGTTGATGATGAGGGACAGCGGATCCAGGTCTACGGCTCTTCTCATTTCGGCGATGGCTTCGCCATTCCGGCCCAACAAGCTCAAGTGCCAGGCATACCAGTGGTGACCGGTTGCATAGCCCGGGTTGAGCTCAAGCGCCCGCCGGAACTCTTTCTCGCCGGCTTCGAAATCCCAGTCGAAGCCATCCCGGCAGAATGCGAGCGAGGTGTGAGCTTCGCCGAGCGTGTCGTCCAGCTCCAGGGCTTTGATCGCCGCCGCCTCGGCTCTGGGGAGTGCCTCCCTGGGGGTCATCCGAGCGTACTGCCAATCTCCCAACAAGGCATAAGCGTCGGCCAACCCAGAGTAGGCCTGGGCGTAGCTCGGATCTTTTTCTATTGCGTGATTGAAATGATCGACCGCCGTCGTCAAGCCATCGGCGGTCCTCTTGTTCCAGAAGTATCGTCCCTTGAGATAGGCCTCGTAGGCTTCCGGGCTCACGACCCTCACGTTCTTCAGCGCCGCCTCTTCGCCCGGATTCAAATTGATCTGGATCTGCTCGGCGATGGCGCGGGCTACCTTGCTCTGGAGGGCCATGGCATCGCGAAAATCGCCCTCATAGCTCTGGGCCCACAAGTGCTTGTCGGCAGACGCCTGGATCAACTGCGCGGTGATTCGAACCTGCTCGCCGGCACGCAGGACCGTGCCCTCCACCACGGCATCTACGTTCAGCTCGCGCGCGACCTGCGGCAAGGGCTTGCGCGTGCGCTTGTATTGCATCACCGAGGTACGGGAGACCACACGCAGAGCCCTGATCTGCCCCAGGTCGGTGATCAGCTCGTCGGTCATGCCGTCGGCGAAGTAATCCTGCGACGCATCATCGGAGAGGCTCTCCAGTGGAAGCACCGCCAGGGACCGAACATTGGGTGACGCGTGGCTCCCGGGGTGAAGTATCCAGACCATGAGAATCAGCAGCACGAAGACCAGGGCGAAGCCCGGTACCTTCCAATCGAACGGCCACGAAAGACGCTTGGGGGGGGCGGGCTTCCCAACCGGCTCAACCCGGGCAGGATCTCCTAGCCCGGGAGAACCTCCGGTGACCAGCTCTGGTCGGTCGCGAGGAGCTTCATCGACGATTGCCGCGTCCGCGATGAAGCGGTAGCCGCGGCGGCCCAGCGTCTCCACAAAGCGAGGATTCTCCGAGGAATCACCCAGCGCCTGACGGATCTTGTTGATTGCCTTGTTGAGCCCGTGGTCGAAGTCTACGAGGGTATCGCCGGGCCAAAGCGCCTTCTGGAGCTCCTCGCGCGTTACGACGTCGCCCCTATGCTCGAGCAGCATCGCCAGGACGTGAAACGGCTGCTCCTGGAGCTTGACCTTCAAGCCCTTCCGCCGCAGCTCACCCGCTCGAAGATCGACCTCGAAAGTTCCGAAACGGATTCGGCCGGGGGAACGGATGGTCCCTTCCATGTGCGACGACGCCCTGTGGGCAGGGTATCACTTCGGTTGGCGGCTATGAAGGCTTGGCCGGCTCGGGAGACGGCTGCTGGTAAGACGCGGTTCCACCAGGAGTTGCCAGGGGACTGACATTCCATCGAGGAAGGATTGCCCGTCCATTGAAGAAGCCGGTCCCCCCGACCAGATTGGGTGTGGCGACGGCGATTGTGCAGCCCCGCACCCGCCGGCAGGGAGAAGTGGATGCCCGAACACACCGGCCCCCGAGACTCTGGAGAGTACCTCCTCCCACATCTGGATGCTGCCTACAACCTGGCGCGCTGGCTGACGCGCGACGACCAGGACGCAAAGGATGTGGTGCAGGAAGCCTACGTGCGAGCGCTTCGATTCTTCGAGGGCTTCCGTGGGGGCGATTCTCGCGCATGGCTGCTCAAGATCGTGCGCAACACCGGTTACACCTGGCTCCAACAGAACCGGGCGCGGAGACCTACGATCGAGTTCGACGAGGAAATACACAGCGACGAGGGAGGGAGCTCCGACCCTTCAACGTTGCTGCTGCAGAAGGCCGATCGCCAGTTGATGCAGCGCGCTCTCGACGAATTGCCGGTCAAGCTCCGAGAGCTGCTGGTGCTGCGCGAGCTGGAGGGTCTGTCTTACAAGGAGATTGCCGACGTGGCCGACATTCCCATGGGTACGGTGATGTCCAGTTTGTCTCGCGGCCGCGCACGGCTTCGACACTCCGTGAGCGCTCTTCTCAGGAGCGATCCCTCGCCAGCGGTCACGCCCCGGTCGGCATCGGGCGGGCACGCTGCATAGCCCCAACAATCCGTAGGCGGTTTGTTGCGTAGCCTGGGTGGTTGGTCACGCGGGATGAGGCGCCGATGGCTCGGGGGTTGGCGTGCGAAGCACTCTCTGCGTTCCTCCACACCTATCTGGGGTGTGGGGTGGCTGATGAGCTGAGCGGGCTAAGCGACCCCGGCACGCCCCAACCTCGTCGTGCTCGGCGACGCGAAGGATCTCGCGTGGGGGCGGGGCTTGCTCTGCTCCCGCTCGCAGAGGCCGAGGTGGTCGAGGATCCTTCCGATCGACAACTGATCGGTCACGAAAGCGGGATGCTCATGCGCTGGCCACAGCGGGAACAGACGAGGGGATCCACGTGGTAGACCTTCGCGATCATCCTGGCCCAGCTTGAAGAGCAACAACGCTTCGGCAGCGGCTCCGCGGTGGCGATGCTGGCGTCTGACTCGGGCGGGTGAGGAGTGCCCCTGACACGCGAAGGGGATGGGCGCCCGTCAGGGCCGGTGATCGAGGCGGTCCAGCTCGGAGAGAAGGGTGCGGGCCTTGTCCTGGTAGAAGCCGCCCGCCTCAACGATGTGCTGCAGCCGTGACCGTGCCGCCGCGAAATCCTGGCTGCGCACGTGGGCCAGAGCCAGGTACCACTCGGCGGGCGCCTTGAGCTCGCTCTCCCTGAGCGTCAAGACCTGCCCGAGATCCTGGCTCGCTTCCCGGGTCCGGCCCAGGGCGAGCCGGCAGAGACCGGCGTAGAACACCGCCACGGGGTCCTTCGGATCGCTCGCACGACCCTGCTC
>JBKPBQ010000066.1:0-6468 GCA_046726955.1 Acidobacteriota bacterium | reverse complement strand
GCGACAACGCGGGAGCGCGCAATCCTTTCCGTCTCCACGGACCGATTGCGCGCGTCTTGCCGGTCCCTTGGGCCGGACGTGGCGATTCCGCGCCAGTTCAGTCCGGTCTGTCGCTTGCAGCTAACGTTCGCAGGCGGAAGTCTGGGAGGGTGGTGATGAAGCTGGTTCCCGACGCTCCGGTGCGCGTCGAGGGCGTCGACCTGGACGAGATCCTCGGCTCGGGGCACCCCACGCTCGTGGTTTTCGAGACGGCCTCGTGCGAGCCGTGCCTCGACCTGGTGCCCGCCCTCGAGGAGCTCGCCCGCGACTACCGGGGTCGCGCGCTCGTCGTCCGCGTGGACGCCGCCGAGGGCTGGCTGGCGGCCCGCCATCACCTCTCCTACGTTCCCACCCTCACGTTCTGGGAGCATGGCGAGGAGCAGGCGCGCATAAGGGGCAACCCGGGTAAAGACGCGGTGCGCGCGCACCTCGACTGTCTCGTGTCCGGCGCGGAGGTGCCGGAGCCCGCGAGCGGCGCGCGGCACGCGCTCGTCGCCGTGTTCGGGCGATCGGTGCAGCGCGCGCGGCCGCAGGCCCTGCTCTGCTGCGGCGAGACGAAGGCCTAGCGTCCCGCCGTCGGGACGAGCGCCTCCTCCGGCACGGGGCGCACGCGCGCCTCGAGGCGGACGGGCGTACGCAGCGCGTTCGCGACGAGGCAGTGGCGCTTGGCCGCGTCCACGAGCCGCTCGGCGCGCTCTCGTTCTCCCGCCCGCACGTCCACCGCCACCTCCAGCACGAGCTCGGTGAAGGCCAGGCCTTCCGGCGTCTTCGACAGCACGGCGTGTCCGGCCGTCTCGAAGCCGAGCACTTCCACCCGCGACTTCCGAGCGAGCGCCTGGAAGGTCGTGAAGTGGCAGAGGGCGAGCGAAGAGAGAAGCAGGTGCTCGGGACTCCAGACGTCGGGGCTCCCGTCGAACTCGGGCGGGGCGCCGGCTTCGATGGGAGAGCGCATGACGCCCGCGGTCAGCCAGCCTTCGGAGCCTCGTGCCTCGAATCGCACGTCGTAGCGGTGGGGGAAGGGTGCGGGCATCGGGGGCCTCCTTGCTGGACCTGACGTCATGCAGGAAGCAGGCCAGCGACAGAAGGACGCATGCCGCGAATGGCACCTCGATTGCACCCAAAGCAGTCGGAGGCCGCCATGCTCGCCAATCGACGCATTCTGTGCCCGACCGATTTCTCGCACTTCTCGGAGCGTGCCCTGGAGCAGGCGATCGCACTCGCGGAGTCCAAGACCTCCGTGATCACCGTCCTTCACGTGGTCCCGCCGCTCATCCCTCCGGCCGCGCTGCCTTTCCCGCTGTCGCCGACACTCGACGTGAACGCCCGGCAGGCCGCGCTCGATGCAGTGGGCCGCTTCTCGGAGCCCGCGCGGGCCGCGGGAATACGGACCGAGCTCGAGGTCCGTGAAGGATCGATCGCCGGGCAGGTGGTGAAGCTCGCGGAGACGCTGCCGGCGGACGTCGTGGTGATGGGAACGCACGGATTGAGCGGATTCGAGCGCTTGATGCTCGGCTCGGTCACCGAGAGGGTCCTCCGACGCGCTCCGTGCCCCGTGCTGACCGTGCCCCGCGCGATGCCGGAGCGGGGCGATACCGGGCGTCGGCGCCTCGAGACGATCCTCTGCCCTCTGGACTTCGCGGATCCGTCGGCGCGAGCTCTCCGCATCGCCACGGCGCTCGCCCGCGAGAACCGCGCGCGCCTGCTGCTCCTGCACGTCATCGAAGGGTGGGCGGAGAACGACGTCCGCGACCACTCGCACTGGGCGGTGCCGGAGTACCGCCGCTTCCTGGAGAAGGAGGGACGCGCGCGCCTCGACGAGGCGCTCGCCGCCGACGACCGCGAGGCCTGCCGAGCAGAGACGGTCCTCGAGGCGGGAAAGCCCTACGTCGAGATCCTGAGGCTCGCCGCCGAGCGCGCGGCCGACCTCGTCGTGATGGGAGTGCACGGCGCGGGCGCGACGGGCATCGACCTCTTCGGGTCCACCGCGCAGCACGTCGTGCGACAGGCGACGTGTCCGGTCCTGACCGCGCGCTGCGGCCGCGAGGCTCAGCGACCCGAAGACGGCCGCGAGCTCACGACTGCGGGCGCGAAGAGCTGAGCGGCTCGTCCCTTCGGCGACGGCGGCTCAGGAGTGCCGCTCGACCACCTGGGCCTGCTGCTGGTACTCGCGCATCTTGTACTGGATCTTGCGGGCGCTGATGTCGAGGATCGAGGCGGCGCGCGACGTGCTGCCGCCCACGGCCTCCAGCGTGCGCAGGATCGCCTCTCGCTCGAGCTCGGCCAGCGTGCTGCCCGGGATCCGCACGCCCAGGTGGGAGGTGCCGTTGCGCGGAGCCTCGGCGGTGCGGCGGAGCGTCGGGAAGTGGGCGGGGAGCAGCTTCTCGTCGTTGGCGAGCACGACCGCCCTCTCCATCGCGTTCTCGAGCTCGCGCACGTTGCCCGGCCAGGGGTGCGACAGCAGGAGCGCCATCACGTCGTCGGACAGCCCCTGGATCTCCTTGCCGTTCGCCGCCGCGTACTTCTGCAGGAAGTGCTGGGCGAGGAGGGGAACGTCGCCCGGCCGCTCGCGCAGGGGCGGGATGTTGATCTCGATGACGTTCAGCCGGTAGTAGAGGTCCTCCCGGAAGCTGCCGTCCTCGACGCGCTTCTTGAGGTCGCGATGGGTCGCGGCCACGATGCGCACGTCCACCTTGAACGTCTTGTTGCCGCCGACGCGCTCGAACTCCCGCTGCTCCAGGAAGCGCAGGAGCTTGACCTGCACGGTGGGGGAGATGTCGCCGATCTCGTCGAGGAAGAGCGTTCCCCCGTCGGCGGACTCGAAGCGGCCGGCCCGCGTGTAGACGGCGCCCGTGAACGAGCCCTTCTCGTGGCCGAAGAGCTCGCTCTCGAGGAGCGTCTCCGGCAGGGCGGCGCAGGCCACCTTCACGAACGGCTTCGTCCTGCGCGTGCTGTTCTGGTGGAGCGCCTGGGCGAAGAGCTCCTTCCCGGTGCCGCTCTCCCCGAGCAGCAGCACCGAGGCCGCGGAGGGAGCCACCTGCCGGATCGTCTTGAAGACGGCGAGCATCTCCGGGCTCTCGCCCACGAGGTTTTCGAAGCGGTACTTGTGCTCGAGCCGCTCCCGCAGCCCCCTGGCCTCGGCGAGCAGGCTCTTCTTTTCCAAGACTTTCTGGAGGACGACCTCCAGCTCCTCGACGTCGATGGGCTTGGACAGGTAGTCCTCGGCCCCGAGCTTCATCGCCTTGACCGCGGTCTTGACCGTGCCGTACGCGGTCATGAGGATGACCATGATCTCCGGCCGGATCTGCTTGATGCGGGTGAGGAGCTCGAGCCCGTCCATGCCCGGCATGCGGAGGTCGGTGAGGACGACGTCCGGCTCGTCCTTCTCGAGGAGCTGGAACCCGCTGCGCGCGTCGTGGGCCCGGCTCACGTCGTAGCCGTCCTCCCGGAGCAGCGTCTCCAGCGCCGCCGCCGCGTTGACCTCGTCGTCGATGACGATCACACGTCCTTTGCTGCTCATGGCCGCTCCAGTTCCGCTTCCCCGGGCGAGGCGAGGGGAAGGCGTACGGTGAACGTCGCACCCGTCCCCGGCGTGCTCTCCGCCGTGATGTCGCCCCCGTGCTCGAGGACGATCTGCTGCGCGATGGAAAGGCCGAGGCCGGTGCCCCGGGCCTTCGTGGTGACGAAGAGCTGGAACACGTCCAGCCCTTCCGGGAGCCCCGGACCGGTGTCGCGCACCGCGATCCGGACGTGCCCGTCCTGGACTCCGCTCTCCACGACCGCGGCACCGCCGCCCGGCATGGCCTCGATCGCGTTCTGCACCAGGTTGATCGCCACCTGCTTGATCTTCTCCGCGTCCACGCGGAGGTCGGGCATCTCCGCACCGACGCGCTCCCGGCGCAGGACGACGCCGGCCGCCCGGGCCTCCGGGCGCAGGAGCCGCATCACCTCGTCGAGGAGGCCGTCCACGTTCGCCGGGCGATAGTGGATGCGGTTCGCCCGCGAGAACTGGAGGAAGTCGCCCACGAGGTTGTCGAGTCGCTTGACCTCCTCGCGGATGATCCCGAGCAGCTCCTTGAGCTCGCCGGAGACGCCGGTCTCGAGCGGCGCCACCCGGCGCTCGAGGATCGAGAGCTGGAGCGCGATCGAGTTCAGGGGATTGCGCACCTCGTGGGCGAGGCCCGAGGCGAACGTTCCCACCACCGCCATCTTCTCGCTCTGGATGATCCGGGCCTGCGCCTCGTTCAGCTCGCGGTAGGCGCGCCGCGCCTTCTCGTAGAGGTGCGCGTTCTCGAGGGCCACGGAGGCCTGGGAGGCGAGCGCCTCCGCCACTTCTACCTGGTCGTCCGTCCACGCGTGGGGCACGCGCTTGGTGATGACCAGCAGCCCGAGCGTCGTGCGCCGCGCGACGAGCGGCATGACGAGGGCGGCCCCGACGTCCCACCGGCGGGCGAGGGCGCGGTTCACGCGCTCGTCCTCGGACCAGTCGGTGAGCCGGTATGACTTCTGGCCGACCAGGGCCTCGCGCTGCAAGTTGGAGCCGAGCGCGACGAGGTCGAGGCTCTGTCTCTCGCGCAGCTCCGGGTGGGGTAGCCCTGCGAGGTGCGCGACCTCGAGATCGCGCGGGTCGGCTCCGAGGAGGATGTGCACGCGGTCGGCGGCGAGGACCTCGAGCGCCGTCTGGCCCACGCCGCGGAGCACGGCATCCGTGTCCAGCATCTCGCCGATCCGCTTGTTGAGCGAGGCGAGAGCGCGCGCTTCCTGGTTGTGCAGCCTCTCCGCGTGCAGGTGGCGGGCGCGCTCCACGGCCAGGCAGATCTGTCGCCCCACCGTCTCCAGGAAAAGGAGCTCTTCCTCGTCGAAGAGCTCGCCCGGCAGCGCGGCGACGTTGAGGACGCCGCGGCTCGTGCCGTCGAGGGCGAGCGGGATGCACGCGTGGGCCACCGGAACGCTCAGCCCGTCGACGATCGACGGCATGCGCGGGCACTCGGTGGTGTTGCGGACCTGCAGCGGTTGGGCGGTCGAGAACACCTGGGGACAGAGGCACTCCCCGAGCCCGTTTTTCTCGACCGCGCCGAGATAGCTCGGCGAGACGCCGCGATGCGCGGCCAGCCGCAGCTTCGCGTCGTGGCCGTCGCCGAGGAAGATCCAGCCTGCCCTGAGCCCCAGCCCGTCGAGGATCTCGTCGAGCGCGGCCTTCAGCACGCCGTCCACGGAGTCCTCGACGTGGATCCGGGACGCGACGCGGGAGAGGATCCGCAGCTCGCGCTGCCGAGCCTCGACTTCGCCCCGAAGCTTTTGCAGCGGGCTCTTGGTTCGGGTCGAGATCATCCGGAGAGACCTACCGGCAAGCCTTGCGCCACGAGGCCTTCGTTGGCGTCAAGCCTAGCAGGAGCAGTTAATTAACGCGAGTCTCCGGGCACGGGATCTTTCGCGTCCGGCGACAGCTTTTCGTGGAGCTCCTCGGCTGGGCGCAATTCATGCGCGCCCGCGCAGGCACTATCCAGAGTCGCGACGGTGCGCGCAAAGACTTCATCCGCCTCCTGACGACTTCCCCCGATCGCCACGAGCCCGATGCGCCCGACTTCCGAGATGCCCCCGAGCATGTAGCAGAGCACGCCGGCCTCGGTGTGCGGCGAATAGCTGAGCCGGTGCACGGTGAGGACCTCGATGAGGTCGATCGGTGACAGGCCGCGATAGGCGGGCGACACGAGGTCGTCGGTGGCCCGGTAGAACTTGGGCCGGCCGCTCGGGGAGAGAAAGAGGCCCGTCGCCGGGTCGAGGCGTCCGCCGGAGAGGAAACGGACGGCGAGGAGCGGATGGGTGGACCCTCCCACGCCGAGGTTGACGTCGCTGCCGAGGAGGCGGAAGCCGTCCGGGCTCGGAACGACGAGGAATTCCACCGAGAGGCGGCTCACCAGGCCCATCGCGGCGAGGCGCCGCGCCACGCGCAGGCTGGCGTCCTGGACGGCGAGGCGCCACCGATCGTCCGCCGGAAACGCGCATCCCTTCGGGGAGAGGCCGAGCGGACCGCCGCGAATCTCGTCGTGCGAGGAGGTCAGGATGACCTCTCCCCGCGGGTTGATCCTCACCTGCCCGCTCGCCGCCCTCGAGTCGCCTTCCACGAGCTCCTCGGCCACGCCGCCGAGGCGCCGGAGCGCGTCGAGATAGCCTTCCGTCGTGTCGCGGGGATCGGTGGGAGCGAGCTCGGCGACCGCGCGTCGCAGCGAAGACGGGGACGCGTCCTCGGGGTAGGTGACGACCGCGGCCCTCTGCGTCCACGGACCGGATTCGACCGTCACGAGCGCGCGGCGAAGGTCCTGGCGGCGCCGGCGCAGATCCGCGAGCGCCTCCACGAGGTCGCCTTCGTCACGAATGTCCTCGACGCCTTCCGGAACGGCGACACCCGCCTCGTCGCGCAGCAGCCGGCGC
>JBKPBQ010000065.1:0-6551 GCA_046726955.1 Acidobacteriota bacterium | reverse complement strand
CACCAACCCTTGAGCTCGACGCCGTCCGCCGACCGGAACGCCATGTCCTCGGAGGCGAGCTGGAACGACGCGGGCGTCATCCCGCTGTTCTCCTTGTCGGAGTACTGGAAGCGGCGGGTCGTCGCGATGCCCGCGAGGTAGTAGGGAACCCAGCCGAAGACGAAGAAGGAAAGGACGAGCGCGAGGCCGACGAGGGTACGCTTCAGCCAGGGCCTCACCGCGGTCGTCCGCATCGCGACATCGCGGGGCCGATCATAGCAGGCCCGCCGGGGGCTGCTCGCCGTGGCTTGCCGTCAGGTTCGTCGCGAAGGGCCCGGGCACTTTCCTTCGGTGTCCTTTCTGGCCGTGGAGAATTTCCCGGGAAAACAAAAACGCCGGAGGAAGGCGTGGCGCCCGACAAGACGGCCACGCCTTGGGGCCTCTCTGGGGGCACTCGATCGGCCCGGGCGCGCCGTCACCCCGTCGACAGCGCCACGCCTTCTCCGTCTTACTAGTTAGTACGAACGAGACAAGTCCGGGTTTCCCAGTAACTTGTCAAACAATGTCAGGGCGCAGGGGTGGGCCGACTTCGCGGCTTCGTACTGGTAGATCCAAGGCAGCGCCGGGCAGGGCCGTGCGCCGAGGAACCTCAGCTCTGCGAAGGAGAACGCCGAACCAAGCCGTTGGATCTGAGGGACGGCGAGCACAAGAGCCACTACGAGGACCAGGGCAGTCCGGTTTCGGCGGAGCGGAGACGACCAGGGACGGAGCCCGAGGCCGACAGCAAGAAGTGCCGTGACGCCGATGAGGCTTTCGGAGAGGAGACACCCGGCGAGGAGCAGGCTGGCAGCCAGCGAGCGTAGAAGGGAGTCGCCGCCCAGCAGGATGGCATACGACGAGACTGCCAACGCAAGAGCGAGAACCGTGGAATCGGCTCGTAGAACGAGACCGGCCAGAAGCGCCGTCGCCAGGGCGACAAGGGCCGGTGCAGCCGCGCGACGGAGCTCGAGCACGCCCAAGCAGAGGAGGGAGGACGCGGCCAGACCCACGACAGCGACTGCCCGCGTCGGCGGCAGGCCCGAGAGGAGAGCGACGTCGGCAGCCAGCGTGGCGAGCCCCGGGCCGTCGGCGCCGAACGGGGCGAGGTCCAGGAGCGGCTGGTAGGAAGACGGAATCCCGTCGTTCCAGACGACGAGCGTGGCCGAGGTCGCGGAGAAGCTCGGCGCGAGCGGCATCGGCACGAGCGCGAGGACGAGCGGCAGGGCGACCGCGGTCGCGATCGCCACCGCCCGCAGCGGCGGCCGGCCGCGCGGCAACTCGCGCAGGCGGACGAGCGCGAGGAGGCCGCCGCCCACGAGTATCGCCCGCAGGAACCGTTCGCGGCCGACGCTCGCGGGAAGCCACCAGGACGAGACGATCCAGAACGAGGCGGACAGGGCGGGCACGCAGGTGAAAGGCGCGCGGGCCGCGAGCAGGCCGGGAACGAGGAGGAGTGTCACGAGGACGACGACGCCCGTGGTCAACGTGACGTCCCGGCCATAGCAGGGTGCTGAAAAGTGTCCTTACGCGGCGCGCGGCAACGATGCCTTCGCACAAGTGCCTGATGGGTCGGTGCCGAATTCCGAGGCTGAGGCGCGCGCGGCTCCCGAAGGCTGCATTTTCAGCACCCTGCCCGGAGGACGCCCGCGATTGTACGCCGCGCGCTTCCGACTTAGCATTCCCCTGTCTTGATCGACTCCGCGTCCTGGCTGCTGCTCGCCCTCGGCGGCGCCACCGGCATCGTGGGCTCCCTGCTCGGTCTCGGAGGCGGCGTCTTCCTCGTTCCCCTCCTCACCCTCGCGTTCGGCTTCCCGTTCCGGGCTGCCGTCGCCGCGAGCCTCGTCTCCGTCATCGCCACCGCCTCCGCCTCCTCGACCGTGAACCTCGACCGCGGGCTCGTGAACATGCGGCTGGGCCTCGCCCTCGAGGCGGCGACGACCGTGGGCGGCCTCGCGGGGGGCCTCACCGCCGCCCTCCTCTCGCAGCGGCAGCTCTTCCTGCTGTTCGGGATCGTTCTCGCCGCGATGGGGATCATGGTCGTCCTGCGCTCGGGCCGACGGAACGTCATCGCCGACCTCGAGGTCGAGCCGGGCCGGCTCGGCGGCCGGCTCCTCGAAGGCTCGACCACCTTCGTCTACCGCGTGCGGCGCCTGCCCGTGGCTCTCGTGGCCTCGCTCGTCGCGGGAGCCATCTCCGGTCTCCTGGGGCTCGGCGGCGGGATCATCAAGGTACCGGTCCTGAACACGTTCTGCGGTGTCCCCATCCGCGTGGCCGCGGCCACGAGCGCGTTCATGATCGGCGTGACCGCCGCCGCATCCGCCTTCATCTATTACGGCCGGGGCGACGTGGTGCTGCCTGTCGCCGCTGCCGTCGCCCTCGGAGCGCTCCCCGGCAGCCTCCTGGGAGCGCGGCTTGCCCATCGCCTGCCCACCCGGTCGCTCAAGTTCCTGATGGCCGCCATCCTGCTCGGCGTCGGCGCGCTCATGGCCGGCAAGGCGCTCTGAATGGCGAATCCGCTCGAGCGCGCGATCGAGACAGCGCTGACGGCGGGGCTCGCCGCGAGCGCGACGCTCCTCCTCGTCGGGCTCGTCGGGCACTGGTCGGAGGGGCTGCGCCTCGGCATCGTCCTCCTCATGCTCACGCCGGTGCTCCGTGTGATCGTCCTGACCGTGGGGCTCCTCCTGCGGCGCGACTGGCTCTTCGGCGCAGTCTCGCTCGTAGTCCTGGCCGTGCTGCTCTCCGGGATCGCCGTGTCGCTGCGGCTCACGGTGCACGCGCCCTCGGCGCCCCGAGTCTCCTCGCCGTGACCCCGCCCAACCTGCGCGCCGTGCTCTTCGACTGGGACGGCACGCTCGTGGACTCGGCCGAGAAGAGCTTCCGCTGCTTCGTGGACGTGTTCGCCTCCTTCGGCTTGCCTTTCGACCGGGCGCGGTTCCAGGCCACGTACTCGCCGGAGTGGACGCGCACCTACGAAGCCGTCGGCTTGCCCCGCGACTCCTGGGAAGAGGCCGATCGGCTCTGGCTGGCGGGCTACGCCCGCGAGACGAGCTTCCTCGTGCCGGGCGCCGTGGACGCGCTGCGCCGGCTCGACGAGCGCTCGCTCGCTCTGGGGATCGTCTCGAGCGGCGACGGCGGGCGCGTCCGCGGCGAGCTCGAAACGCTCGGTGTTGCCCACTATTTCCGGACGGTGGTGTGCGGCGGAGAGGCGAGCCGCAAGAAGCCGTTCCCCGATCCCCTCCTCCTCGCCCTCTCACGGCTCGGCCTGCGCGCGGAGGATGCCGCCTACGTCGGCGACAGCCCCGAGGACGTGGAGATGGCGCAGGCGGCCGGCGCATTCTCCGTCGGCGTCCCCGGAGGGTTCCCCAATCGGCCGGCGCTCGAGGCCTCGCGACCCGACGTGTTCTCCGAGAGCCTCGCCGCCGCGGTGGAGCGCCTGCTGGCCTGAGCCGTTTGGTCCCGCGCTCGGGGCCCGGGTAGCATGGAGGACCATGCCCCCGGTGCCGATGGTCGACCTGAAAGCGCAGCTCGCGCGCATCCGCCCCGAGGTGGACGCCGCGATAGCCCGCGTCCTGGAGTCGACGCAGTTCATCCTCGGCGACGAGTGCGCCCGCCTCGAAGCGGAGTTCGCGGCCTACTGCGGGGCGCGGCAGGCGGTGGCGGTGGCGAACGGGACGGACGCGCTCGTCCTCGCACTGCGCGCCTACGGCATCGGACCCGGAGACGAGGTCGTGACGGTCGCCAACACGTTCATCGCCACCGGGGAGGCCATCTTCGTGAACGGCGCGCGTCCCGTGTTCGTGGACGTGGACCCCGATACCTTCACCATGGACCCGGCCAGGCTCGAGGCCGCGATCACCCCGCGCACGCGCCTCGTGCTTCCCGTCCACCTCTACGGGCACCCGGCGCCCATGGCGGCGATCAACCGGATCGCGGCGCGCCACGCGCTGCCCGTGCTCGAGGATGCGGCACAGGCCCACGGCGCCGAGGACGAGGGCCGGCGGGCGGGCGCGCTCGGCCACGCCGCCTGCTTCAGCTTCTACCCCGCCAAGAACCTGGGGGCGTACGGGGACGCGGGAATGGTCGTCTCCTCGGACGCCGCCTTCGTGGCGCGCGTCCGGCAGATGGCCAACCACGGCGCGGGGACCCACCGCTACGACAACGTCATCGTCGGCACCAACAGCCGCCTCGACACGCTGCAGGCCGCGATCCTGCGGGTGAAGCTCCGCCACCTGCCGCAGTGGGACGAGGAGCGCCGCGAGCGCGTGCGCGTCTACACCGAAGCGCTTCGCGACGTCCCCGGCGTCCGGCTGCCGCGCGAGCGGCCAAGCGCCCGCTCCGCCTGGCATCTCTTCACGATCCGCGTGGCCGAGCGCGACGCCCTCAAGGCCCACCTCGAGGCGCAGGGCATCGCCACCGCCGTGCACTACCCGCGGCCGATCCATCTCCAGCCGGCCATGGCCGCCGCGGGGGGAAGGACGGGCGACCTTCCCGTCTCCGAGCAGCTCTCGCGCGAGGTCCTGCAGCTCCCGCTCTATCCCGAGCTGCCGCTCGACGACGTGCGAAGGATCGCCTCCGAGGTCGCGTCCTTTCGGGCGGCTTCCGCGGCGCGCGCGACCCGCTGAGCAGGGTGCTGAAAAGTGTCATTGCGCCGCGCGCGGCAGCGCGCGCGTCGGGCGAAGGCTGCTTTTTCAGCACCCTGCAGCGGTCCGGCTACTTGTTCCGGTGCAGGTTCGCGATGAGGCGGAGCTGCGCGTCCGCGGCCTTGCGGACCTCCAGGTAGCGGCTCTCGTCGCGCAGGCGCTCCAGATACGCGACGTCCGCGGCGCGCGTCATCTGGCGCACGAGGATCTGCCCGATGTGCCGGTCCGCGGCGAAGGCCTTGAGCAGCTCGGGGTCGCGGATCTTCTTGGCCGCCTCCTGGCGGATGAAGAAGTGGCGGTCGCTCTGCAGCACCTCGACGAGCGCCTGGTCCTTGTCGTGCGGCCGGTCCCCCAGCGACTCGATCTGGTAGAGCAGGTCGTCGTCCTTCAGCGTGAGCCACCCTCCCGATCCGCCCACCGGGGCGAGGGGATGCGTGGGCCGGCGCCTCTCGGAGCTGTCGTCTTCCATGTCCTCGCTCAGGCGATCTCGGCGGCGCGGCGACGGAAGCGGCCGAGCGCCGCGTCCAGCGCGTCGCGGGCCCCCGGCGCCAGGCGTCCGAAGGTGAATCCGAAGTCGTGGCCGCCCCGCGCGGCCGATCGCACCCACTTCACGGCTGCGGGCAGCCGCAGGTACGTCACCTGCCCGCCCACCCGCATCTCGATCGTGACCGGCGTCCCCTTGCCGGGAGCGGCCGCGTCGCAGTGGATGCGCCCGCCGCGCAGGGAGAGGTCGGTCAGGTAGGCCGCGTAGCGCGTTCGGCTGCGCCCCTTCGCGATGCGGCAGGGAACGACGAAGGGCACGATCCGCTCCGTGCGCCTCTTCTCCTTCGTCGCTGCCTTCGCCCGACTCCGTGCGACCAACCGTCCTCCCTAACTGGCCAGCGCCTTGGCGATGCGCCCGCGCACCTCGGCGACCAGGCCGTCTCGATCGTCGTAACTGTACTCGCCCGCCTGCACCGGGTCCAGGAGCCGCACGCGGACCGTCCCCGGGCGGATGCAGAAGCCCCCCTTGGGCATGAGACGCTCGGCGTCGAGGATCGCCGCGGGCACGATCCGGCTCTGCGCCTCGATCGCGACCACGAAGGCTCCTTTCTTGAAGGGGCCGAGCTCGCCGGAAGCGCTGCGCGTCCCTTCGGGAAAGATGATGAAGGCGCTGCCCGCCTTGAGCGACGCGACGGCGCGGGCGATCGCGGAGCGGGCCTCGGACGGCTCCTTGCGGTCGACGTCGATGAAGCCGGCGTAGCGCAGGCAGTAGTGCACGAAGGGGAAGCGGTACAGCTCCCGCTTCACGACGGCCTTCCACTGGACAGGGAGCAGCCCGAACAGGATCGCGGCGTCGAGGTGGCTCACGTGGTTGGGCATGAGC
Organism: Acidobacteriota bacterium; assembly: GCA_046726955.1. Classification (GTDB taxonomy): domain Bacteria; phylum Acidobacteriota; class Vicinamibacteria; order Fen-336; family Fen-336; genus CAVPGH01. The sequence continues at coordinate 527 of JBKPBQ010000065.1, read as the reverse complement.
ACCGTGTTCCGAGACTCCTCGAGCCTCTCGAGCCCGTCGAAGGACACGCGGATGCCGGCGAGCAGGAAAGAAGTTCGGACGCCGAAGCGGCCCAGCGCGTAGAGGACTGCGGGAGAGCCCATGACGCGCGCGATCGGGTAGCCGAGGACGCTGGCCAGGATCGCGTAAGGGCCCAGGAACAGGACGACCAGGGCAGTGCGCAGGACGTTCAAGCGAAGCGGGCGGACGGCGGACGCGACGAAGGGATCAGCTCTCGGCGGCGGGAGTCGGGGCCTTCGCCTCTTCCGAGGGCGCCGCGCCGTTGAGGAGCGCCTTCAACTCCTTCCCCATCTTGAAGTACGGGATCTTCTTGGGCGGGACGTCCACCTTCTCGCCGGTCTTGGGGTTGCGGCCCTTTCGGGGGGCGCGGTTGCGGAAACGGAAGCTTCCGAAGCCCCGGATCTCGACCTCCTGCCCTCCCTGAAGGGCGGAGACGATGCTGCGAAGCGCCGCTTCGACGATGATGCCCGACTGTACCTGCGTGATAT
>JBKPBQ010000064.1:0-8962 GCA_046726955.1 Acidobacteriota bacterium | reverse complement strand
CCCCTTCGGAGGATCGTCGAGGACTGCGGGGGGGGCGCTCCCGAAGGAGTCTCGCTCGTCTTGCCGGCCGGTCCTTCCGCCGCGCCCTTGACTGCGGCGAGCCTCGACACGCCGCTCGATCCCGACGCGCTGCGCGGCGCGCAGTCCGCGCTCGGCACGGCCTCCGCCCTCGTCGTCGCCGCCGACGTCTGTCCCCTCGCGGTCGGCGCCTCGCTCGCGGGCTTTTTCGAGCGCGAGGCCTGCGGACAGTGCCCGCCGTGCACGATGGGCACGGCCAGCCTCGCGCGGATCCTGCGGGCCGTCGAAGCGGGCGAGGCTCGGGGAAAGGACCTTTCGGACGTCGGCGAGATCGGCGGCTTCATGTCCGACCACGGCTACTGCGCGCACAGCCGAACGGCCGCGGCTTCGGTACGCGGCCTGCTCGCCCGGTTCGAGAACGACGTCGCGGCCCACCTCGCCGCCGGTCGCTGCCCGCGACCGTCGTCCCGCGTCGTCGATCCTTTCGCCCCCGGCTCGCCGGAGCGCGCGGCCATCGAGGCCGTGCTGTGACCGGCGTCTTCTTCCTGTTCCTCCTCCACTTCGCGGTCGGGTTGCTCCTGGCGCTCGTCTTCGTACCGGAGCGCGCGGGCGACCGGTTCTTCGGGCTCACCGCGGGGGCCGCCGCGACGATGCTCACCTTCGCGCTCTGGCTGGCCTACCGCCGCCACGGGCTCGCCGGCGGGGTCGCCGCTCCCGGTGGCTCCTCGTACCCGTGGGTGATGGCGCTCGTCTCGCTGTCGCTCGTGCTCGTCGTGGTCTTCAACCGCGCGTGGCGGTTCGACTGGAGGGGCGTGCGCCTCCCGGCTCTCGCCGGCGCCCTCGCCGCCGGCCTCGGCGCGATGCTGCTCCTCGCGTCGAGCCCGCTCGTCGCCGCCGCCGACCTGACTTCGGCGCTGCTTCTGGGCGCGGCGGCCGCGGCGATGATCCTCGGCCACTACTACCTCGTGGTGCTCGACCTGCCGATCGCCGCCCTGCGCCGGCTGACCGTGCTGCTGGTGGTCGCCGTCTTCCTCCGCGCGCTCGTGGTCGGCCTCGCGCTCGTGGGACCGGTGCACGCGGGGTACGAGGAGGCGCGGCTCGTGGCCTCCGGCCTCTGGAGCGCGGACGGCGTCTTCGTCTGGATGCGGCTGCTCTTCGGCCTCGCGGGACCGATAGCGCTCTTGTGGTTCGTCTGGAAGACCGTGGAGATCCGCTCGACGCAGTCTGCGACGGGGATCCTGTACGTCCAGCTCTTCCTCGTGCTCGCGGGGGAGCTGCTCGCCAAGTACCTGCGCGTGGCCGCGGGGTTCCCTCTATGAGCGCGCGCGCTCCCGAGATCGCCTTCGCCTGCCCGCAGTGCCGCGCCGAGACCACCGCGGGCGTGGACGGCCGCGGCCGCTGCCCTTCGTGCGGGACGGAAACGACGCTCGACATCTCCCCCGCTCTCCGCGAGGGCCGCCTGGTGGATCGCTGTCCCGCCTGCGCCGGCGAGCAGCTCTACGTGCAGCGGGACTTCAACCAGAAGGTCGGGCTCGGGATCGTGATCGTCGGCGCGATTTTCGCGCCCTTCACGTACTACGCGAGCCTCGGGATCGCCGCCGCCGTCGATGCCGTGCTCTACGTGCTCGTCCCCGAGATCACGGTGTGCTACCGCTGCCACGCGCACTTCCGCGGCTTCCCGCGCAATCCCCGGCACGAAGCGTTCGACCTGCACATCGCGGAGCAGTACGGGACGAAGGGCTGAGCGGCTTTTTCGGGCTCGTCGCGCGCGTGCCTCCATCGCGGACTGGTTCCGGAACCAGTGCGCGGGCTGGCTCCGGATCCGGCACGCGGCGGGTTCCGGATTCGGCGAGATCAGCGGGCGAAGCGACTCGCCCGAATAGAAGAAATATTCTTGGATGCGTTAGGTTCGGACCCATTGTGTCTCAGGTCGGTCGTAACTTCGTTGCATGGCACTGCATCGACCCCTCCAGTCACTCTCGGACGACCAGCTCCTTTCCGCGCTCGCCGACGTAGCCGGCCGGACCCGTCGCGCCGAGTCCTCGCTCGTCGCCCATATCGCCGAGGTCGACGTCCGGCGTCTCTACGCCCGCTTCGCCTGCTCGTCGATGTTCGGGTACTGCACGCGGATCCTGCACCTCGCCGAGGGCGAGGCCTTCCGCCGGATCCGCGTGGCCCGGGCGTCGCGGAGGCATCCCGTCCTGCTGGAGATGCTCGCCGACGGGCGACTCCATGTCAGCGGCATCGCCATCCTGGTCCGGACCCTCACCGCGGACAACCGCGACCGGCTGCTCTCTCGCGGTCCACAAGACCAAGCGGCAGATCCAGAAGATCGTCGCCGAGATGTATCCGCGTCCGGACGCGCCATCCGTGATGCGGAAGCTTCCGCAGCGCACGCCGGCCTCCTCAGTCGCTCCCACCGTCACGCTCGTCCCGGCGGCAGCTGCCGATCCCCCGCGCGCAGTTGCGGAACGACCCGTCGAACTGGTTCCGGGAGCAGCCGTGGGTTCCACGCCGCCACGCGTTGCTGACGTCCCTCCTAGTCCGGCTCCCCTTTCGATTCCTGTTGTCGAACCGCTCTCTCCAGCCAGATACAGAGTCCAGTTCACAGCCGGCGAGCAGCTTCGCGACGACCTCGAGCGGCTTCGCGCCCTCCTGCGCTCCGAGATACCCGACGGCGACCTCGCCGCGATCGTGGGGAAGGCCGTCCGGGAGCTGCGCGGGCGTCTCGAGGCCCGGCGATTCGGTCAGACGAACGCTCCGCGAAAGAAGCAGCGCCCCAACGATCCCGCATCACGCAATGTTCCGACCGAGGTACGCCGCGCCGTGTACACGCGTGACGGAAGTCAGTGCCGCTTCGTCGACGCGGAAAGAAGGAGATGCCCTGAGCGACACGATCTCGAGTACCACCACCGGCATCCCTTCGGACTCGGAGGAGGCCATGACGTCGACAACATCTGCCTCATGTGCCCGCCACACAATCGGTTCCTGGCCGAGCTCGACTACGGGAAGGAGACGATGTCGCGCTACGTCAATCGGCGCGAGTGAGCGACCACAATCGTCGGCAAGTCGCGCGGCCGAGCCGACGGAAGCGGAGGCGAGCCAACCGTGGGTGTGTCAGTGGAAGTTCAGCTGTTAAAGGTGGGGCACGCGGTCGACACAGCAGGCGTTGGCCGATTGCGCGGCTACCGTCTCGATTCGCTGTCTTGCTGCCGCTCGACTCCCGTTCCGGCGGCATGTTATCTCGTCGCGCGAAGTGCGTTCACGCACTGGTCCCGGAACCACCACGAAGGGTAACAACTTCGCGCGAGAGCATCGCGACCGGCGTCAGACGAACCGATGCTCTCGAGGGGCCACCCTCACGGCTTCCTCCGCACCACCTCCCGCACCGTGCCGAAGAAGCTCGCGACCTTCGGCGACAGGCTGCCTGGCGGCAGCTTCAGCGAGCCGTCGTGCTCGAGCGCCGCCTGGAAGCGCTCCTTGGCGAGAGCCTGACGGTTGAGCTCGAGGTACGCGCAGCCGAGGTAGAACTCCGCGCGCGACTGGTCCTTCGCCTTCGCGCCCTGCGTCTGCATGCGCCGGACCACGGGCTCGAGCGTCAGGATGGCTTCCTGGAAGTCGCCCTCGGCGAGCTGCCGCAGGCCGCGCTGGAAGTTGGGGTCGTCCATGGGCGAGCCGTCGAGCGGAATGACGTACGGCGCCTCGCGGCTCCGCGCCCGCGGTACGCCTTCCCAGGAGAGGTCCACGTCGAGGCGCGCCGTCTTCCCGGCTTCGACCGCGACCTTCCGCCGCAGCGGCCAGTAATCGGCGTACTGCAGCCTCACGACGTGCACTCCCGGGTCGAGCTGAAGCCCCTGCACGGGTGACTTGCCCACGGCGCGCCCGTCCACTTCGACGTCGGCTCCGGGGCGGACGTCCACGTCGAGGGCCCCCGGCGGCACCGGCGTTGCGGACGGCCTGGGCGTGGGTGTGGGCTCTGCCGTCGGAGTCGGAGTGGGACGCGGCGAGCGCACGGGACGCGGCGTCGCGGTGGCGGAGACGGCGGGTTCGAGAGTCGGCGGCGGCGCCGGCACCGGTGTCGCGCGCGGCGATGGCGTGGGTGAAGGCGCGGCGGCCGACGCCGTCGGGCTCGGCGTCGGCGCAGGCGTGGAGGCGAGAGGAACAGTCGTGACCGGCGGCTCCGTGGCTACCGACGGCTCCGTCGTCCCCGCAGGCCGCGACCGCCGCAGCGCGAAGAACGCCAGCAGGGCCACGGCCAGAGCCGCAGCGGCCGCGCCTCCCCACTTCCGAGCGCTGTGCGCGCTCGCCGGAGGCGCGCCGCTCGGCGAGACCGGAGGTGGAACGCGCGGCGGCACCTTCGGCAGCTCGACGAACGTGCGATTCTCGTCGAGGGCGGAGTCCATGGCCGCCTCGCGGGCCGTAGGGATCGGCGGCGCAGGAGGCGGGATCTTCACCGGAGGCGGCGTCGGCGGACGAGGCGCGCTAACGACCGGTGGCGGGACGACAACGGGAGGCGCCGCCGGTCGAGGTGTGATCGGGGGCGCGTCCGGCACCGGCCGACCTGCCCTTGGAGCGGGCGGCACTTTGGGCCGCGCTCCCGGGAGCGGCGGCTTCGGCAGCGCCGTCGTCTTCTTGACCGGCGGCGGCTCGGGCGTCGTGGCCTCGCGCTCCAGCGGAGCGCGATCCGGCGGCGTGTGCGAGGACTCGGGGAACGCTGCGAGCCGTGCGACACGCAGTGCCTCGAGCAGGTCGCTCGCCGAGGAATGTCGGTCCTTCGAATCCTTCGAGAGAGCCTTGCGCAGCACGGGGATGAGGCTCGTCGGCAGACGGGCCGCGGCCTCGCCGTAGAGGGGTGGCGGCTCGTTGACCTGGCGGAGGAGCGTGTCGAGCGGGCTTTTCCCCTGGAACGGCACGACGCCGGTGAAGATCTCGAAGATCACGACCCCCAGAGCGTAGATGTCGCTCCGCTCGTCGAGGTCGTCGCCGCGGATCTGCTCGGGGCTCATGTACTCGGGCGTGCCCACGACGCGCTGCACGGCGGTGACCGCGAGCGTCCCCGTCGGCGTCAGGAGCTTGGCGATGCCGAAGTCGAGCAGCCGCACGACGCCGCGGCTGTCCCGCATGATGTTGGGCGTTTTCAGGTCGCGGTGGAGCACGCCCGCTTCGTGGATCGCGGCCAGGCCCTTCACCACCTGGATCGCGACCTCGAACGCGTCCTTCGGCAGAAGCGGCCCCTTCTCGCGGATCACCTGGTGGAGGTCGACGCCGTCCACGAGCTCCATGGCCACGAAGCGATAGGGACCCTGCTCGCCGTACTCGTGGATTGCGCAGACGTTGCGGTGGCGGACCTTGCGGGCGAGCTTGATCTCCGAGCGGAAGCGCTTGCTGAGCTCGCGGGAGCGCGCCGCCTCCGGGTGGAGAACCTTCACGGCTACCACTTCGTCGAGCATGCGGTCGTGCGCGCGGTAGACGCGGCCGAGACCGCCGGAGCCGAGCAGCCGCTGGATCTCGTACCGCTCCGCGAGCACCGTCCCCATCGGCACCGCGAGGCTTCTCCCGCAGTCCGGGCAGGTCTCAGTGGTCTCGGTCGTCTCGGCGCCGCAGTCCGGGCAATTCATCTCGATCGACCCCGGCGCCCGCGGCTCTCCCCTCGCATTCGGGTCGGGAGAGGGCACGTGGGACGGATCCTGATACTGTAACCCATCGCTCAGCGGAGGCGTCACCGAAGAACGCGAAGCGTCGCAGTGTTCAAGGAACTCGCAGCATGCATCTACCGCGATTCCCGTGTGGAAACGGGAGCGCACGCCTCCCTACTTCTTCACGCGGCTCACCGCCGTGTTCGCGGACGGGGCGATGGACGGGAATTTCCGTACCGCCAAGGGCAAGCAGGGGCGGTTCCAGCTTCGCTTCAAGCCGATCGAGTGACGAGCCCCTCCAGGTCGCGCAGCACGCGACCTAACTCGTCGGCGTGGGCGCCTGCGCCGCGGGCGGCGTACACGCCGACGAGCGACCGGTAGTACCAGAGCGTCTCGTCGCGGCCCGCGCTGAACCGGTCGAACACGCGCTCGCCGATCCGGCGGTAGTCGGTGACGATCGAGCGGAGGTTGTGGAGCTTGTCCGCACACGACACGCGCAGCGCTTCCGGAGAGGCCTCGGGGAGGCGGGCGAGGTACTCCTCCTTCCGCTTCCTCCAAGGAGGCTTCGGTACCTCGTCCGTGTCCGTGCACTCGGCGACGATCCCCGCCACCTTGCTCCCGAACCGGCGCCGGATCTCCTCGAGCACCGGCTTGCCGCCCTGGTCCTCGACCGCGTCGTGGAGCAGGGCCGCGATCGCCTCGTCCTCGTCGCCCCCGTCCTCGAGCACGAGGCCGCAGACGGCGAGGAGGTGGGAGAGGTAGGGGACTTTCGTCCCCTTGCGCGCCTGCCGGGCGTGCAGGACGCTCGCGTAGTCGAGGGCCTGGCGGAATCGGGGCGTGACGAGCGGCGCTTCCTCGGACATCGGAGCCTCGACCGATTGCCGATAGAGTATGGCACGGGCGCGGGAGGGGGATCTCATGAACGTGCGGAGGGAGTGGGCGCTGCTCGTCCTGGGCACGCTCGTCTCCTATCCGCTCGGCCTCGTCCTCGGCTCGCGCTGGCTGCTCCCCGTGCTCAACACCGCGCCCGCCTGGTGGGTCATGGCGCGCCGGCTGCGCAGGGGCGAGCGCGGCGGCGCCGTTCGAGCCGTCCTCGCGTGGGCGGCCGTCCTCGCGGTCGCGGGGACCGTGACGTTCGCGCTCTGGCCCGCGTCGCCCGACGACCTGGTCTTGAACGGTCCCGCCTATCGCAGCGAGATGTTCCATTGGATCCGCACCGGCGAGGGACGCGAGGGCAGCCCCCGCCTCTTCCTGCCCCAGCACGTCCTTCATCTCGCCGCGTTCGTCGTCCTGAGCCTCGCCACCGCGAGCACGCTGTCCATCCTCATGGGCGCCGTGCTCATGAACTTCATGGCGTTCTACGTGGCCTCGCTCTGCCGGGCGGGCGTGCCCGCGCTGTCGGTCCTGCTCCTGGGTTGGCAGCCGTGGGCGATTTGCCGGGTGGCCGCGTTCTGCACGCTGGGCGCGATCCTCGCCGAGCCGCTGCTGTCGCGAATCGCGCCGTATTCTCGATCCGGGACCGTTCGGCCCTTCATCGCGGGGGCCGCGGTGGGGATCCTGGCCGACTGGACCCTGAAGGCCCTGCTCGCCCCCACCTGGGGAGAATGGCTACGGACGATGCTGCCCTGACCTGCCCGGGCAGGGGTCGGTGCTAGCATCGCGGTTGTGAAGGCAGAGAAGATCGTGACCACGCTCGAGACGGCCCAGGTCTCGTCCCCGATCGGGCCCGTTCGCGTCTTCGCGCGCGGGGGTGTGCTCGTCGCCCTTTCGGTCAGCGACTCCGACGATGATTGGACGAGGCGAGCCCTGGCCCGCCGGTTCGGCGCGTTCACGCTCACGGAGGCGAAGGACCCCGGCGGCGCGGCGAGCGCGCTGCGCCGCTACTTCGCCGGAGACCTGCGGGCCATCGACGCGCTCGCCGTGGATCCGGGAGGGACGCCGTTCCAGAAGCGCGTCTGGGCCGCCTTGCGGAAGATTCCGGTGGGAACGACGGTCGCCTACTCCGCGCTCGCCCAGCGGCTCGGCGATCCGCTCGCCGTGCGCGCGGTCGCCGCCGCGAACGGCCAGAACCCCATCGGCATCGTCATCCCCTGCCATCGGGTGATCGGTGCCGACGGCAGCCTCGTCGGGTATGGAGGCGGCCTGCCGCGCAAGCGCTGGCTGCTCGGACACGAGGGCGCGCTGCCGCTCGGCCGCAGGAAGAGCGCGCGTCAGCTGCCGCTCCTGGCGAGGCCGGTGCAGAAGGTCTGAGAGTCGACTAGCTCACCACGATCCGGTACGTGTGGCACTGGAAGCCGTGCAGCGGGCGGCCGTCCGGGCCGATGTCGGTCACGCAGATGTACGCGATGTGGGCGCCGACGCCGTAGGGAGTGGAATCGTGGCGGCACGCCGCTCCGCTCGAGCCTGACACCTCGTTCCGGCCGTCGCCGTCGAAGTCCATCGTAAAGAGCAGCCGGTCGCCGTCGGGGTCCGCCGTCGGGCACATGTTGAAGCGGACGACGAGCGGTGCCGTGCCCGTGATCTGGTCGCCGGGCGCGGCGTCCGGCGTCGTCTTGAAAACGGCCTCGGGCGGCGTGTTCACGATGGGGATGGTCGTGACCGTGGCGGTGGCCACCGTGACGGTGGTCGAGCAGCGCGCCGTCTGGCTGCCCGAGGTCACCGTGAAGGCGGCCGTGTAGATGCCGATCCCCGCGTAGCTGTGGATGACGTCCGGGTTGGTGCCGCTCGTGCCGTCCCCGTAGTCCACCGCCACCTGCGGAGAGTCGCTGGCCCCGGCCACCGACAGGTTGAAGCTCACGGCCAGGGGGGCGAAGCCCGTGGACGGGGTCGCGGAGCAGGTCGCGCTCAGCGTGGGCAGGGTCGTCGTCTCGTGGCAGGCGACGATACCGACGACGATGCCGACGAAGACAGTCCGACGCATGGGCTCTAGGCCAGGCTCATGATACGCCTCGGGCGGTGACCGGGAGTACGCCCGAAAACGTAGAATGCCGCGCATGGCCTGGGAGAAAGAGCTGGATGCATGCCGGGACGCGGCCCGCCGGGCCGGAGAGATCGCGCTGAAGCACGCCGCCCGCGGCGTCGCCGCGGAGACGAAGGCCGACCGCTCGCCCGTCACGGTCGCCGACCGCGAGTGCGAGCGGGCGATCGTGAGCGCGCTCAGGGAAGCCTTCCCCCGCGACGGCATCCTCGGCGAGGAAGGCTCCCGCGAAGACGCGCCGAGCGGACGGCGCTGGATCGTGGACCCAATCGACGGAACGCGCGACTTCCTGCGCGGGCTTCCCGGGTGGTCGAACCTCATCGCTCTCGAG
>JBKPBQ010000063.1:0-8192 GCA_046726955.1 Acidobacteriota bacterium | reverse complement strand
CGGACCTCACGGTTACGGCCTGTACTGGGAACTGACCAAACTCGGGGTGCACTGCGACGTGGTCGCCCCCACGCTGGTGCCGGTGAAATCGGGGGATCGGGTAAAGACCAACCGACGGGATGCGGAGAAGCTGGCCCGCTGTTACCGGAGTGGGGACCTGACGGCGGTGTGGGTGCCGGATGCGGCCCACGAGGCTCTGCGCGACCTGGTGCGGGCGCGCGAGGTGTCGAAGAAGGACCAGCTGCGCGCCCGGCACCGTCTGGGAAAGTTTCTCCTGCGCCGCGGTCTGCGGGCGGTGGCAGGAGTGAAGAGCTGGACGCTGAAGCACCTCCTGTGGGTGAAGACGCTTCACTTCGAGCACCCGGCCCAGGAGGCCACGTTCCTCGATTACCTGCATGAGGTCGAGCACTCGGCGGAGAGAGTGACCCGGCTCGAGCACGCCATCGACCAGGCGTTGGAGTCGGCGCCCGCGGAGATGCAGGCTCTGATCGCCGGACTGCAGGCCCTGCGCGGCATCAAGAAGGTTTCGGCGGCGACCATCGTAGCCGAGGTGGGTCCGCTCTCCCGCTTCGCGCGGCCCAAGCAGCTCATGGGTTACAGCGGCATGGTCTCGAGCGAGGACTCGACGGGCGGGAGCGTCCGCCGGGGGGCGATCACCAAGACCGGCAATGCGCACTTACGCCGCATCGTCGGAGAGGCGGCGTGGGCCTACCAGCATCGGCCGGCCCTGTCCCCTCTCCTCAGGAAACGTCAGCAGGGGCTCAGCGAAGAAGTGAAGGAGATCGCCTGGAAGGCGCAGCACCGACTCTGCTCGCGCTATCGGCGCCTCATGGCGAAGGGCAAGCTCAAGCAGAAGGTCACCACCGCCATCGGCCGGGAGCTGCTCGGCTTCATCTGGGCGATTGGAATCCAGGTCGAGAAAGAGCAGCAGCCCCGCGGCGGGCAAAGCCACGCCGCCTAACCTAGACGAAAGACGAGAACTCGAAGATGGGATCTCCAGGAGCAGAGCGAGCGTCGGTCGAGGCGCACACGGATAGGAGGATCCTCGACAGCTCTATGTGGCAGGCCACGAGCCTGACCCACGACGCTAGTCCGAGGCAGCTCCCGACGGATCACGACCATGACGGCGAGCCCAAAGCTCGATCCGCGAATATCAGAGTGATCAACCGTCGCAACCGCTGCCTCGACCGCCGCTTTCTCTGCTCCTGGATTACCGGAGGTAACAAACGAGCTGCAACTAGGGCTTGACCGGTCGTCCCATATCAGAACTGGAAGCGAATCCCGAGCTGCAGCTGCCGCGGCGCCCCCGGCGTGTTCGTCAGGAGGAGCTGGCCGAATCGTGTCGACGCGGGGTTCTGGTCGACGAGCTGCAGGAAGTTCGGGTTCGTGGGCGGGCCGAACCCGCAGTTGAGCGGCACCGGCGCCGCGCAGTAGTTCTGCACGGTGTTCCCGCCGAGCTCGATGTTGTCCCAGTTGAAGATGTTGAAGGCCTCGGCGGAGAGGATGAGGCTCTGGCTCCCGCGGATGTTCCACTTCCACTGCAAGCGGAGGTTGACCTCCTTGAACGGCTCGTTCCGGAATGCGTTGCGCCCGAACGACACGCCAGGGGCGCTGTAGGGTCGATCGGTCGAGAAGCCGCCGGCGGCGGACGTGAAGTTCTGCTGGTCGCCGTTGGCGTCGATGCCCATTGCGGCGTCGATCGGCCGGCCGGACAGGAAGCGGAAGCCGCTCGTGAGGTCGAAGCCCGCGGGCAGGAAGAAGACAACGTAGCCGTTGAACTGGTGCCGGCGGTCCAGGCGCGCGGGTCCCCACTCGTCGCCGAGGTTGTAGGTGTTCTGGTAGGCGGGTCCCGAGGCGTCGCGCTCGTTGTCGTCGTCCGACTCCGACTTGCTGAGCACGTAGTAGACGTTGACGTTCCCCCACTTCTTCTGCACGCGACCGGAGAACGTGAGCGCCTTGTACTTCGACTCCGCGGTGGACTCCCTGACCTGCAGCGCGCCGAGGTCGCTGATCGGCCGCGGCGTCGCCGGCCGGTTGAAGAATGGCCGCTGCGCCGGGTCGTTGGCCCGGATGACGGGGGGAGCGAGGTTCAGCTCGCGGTTCCGCTCGAGGCGGTCGGTCTTGATGTACATGCCCTCGAGCCCGAGCGTGATGCCGTGCGCGATCTCGCGCTGCCCGCCGAAGCCGACCTGGAACGCGCGCGGGTTCTCGAAGTCCTTGTCCACCGACAACGGCGCGCTGCCCACCGCGGGGTTCGGGCTCAGCCCGAGCGCGCTCGCGATCGCGAGCATCTGGTCCTGGCTGAGGATCGGCAGCGACCCGAGCGGGAAGGTGTTGAGGTCGATCCCGATCAGGCGGAGCTGCTTGTAGACCGTGTTGTTGGGGTTCCCGGGCACCGTGAAGGGCAGGCGTAGCGAGAGGTCGCCGGCCGGCGTGCGGTAGTTGTTCATGGGCCCGGCGTAGATGAGGGCAGGCGTGCGCGCGTAGTAGAGGCCCGTGTAGCCGCGCACGACCGTCTTTCCATCCTTGTTGGGATCCCAGGCGAAGCCGACCCGCGGCCCCCACTGGTCTGTCTGGTCGGGGATCTGCGTGGGATCCACAGTGCGGCCGTCGACGGGGGAAACGAAGTTGCGCACGCGGGAGAGCAAGAACTCGTTGTTGGCCACGGGGGTCGGGTTGAACGCGCCCTCCCAGCGCAACCCGTAGTTGACGGTGAGGCTCGGTGTCGCTTTCCAGCTGTCCTGCACGAAGAAGGCGACCTCGTCGCTCCCGAAGTTCAGGAGCAGGTTCCCCATCTGCCGGTCGAAGGTGACGGCAGTGGAGTCGAAGCGGTTGGCGGTGGGGCCGCCGACGCTCATGAGCTCGAGGACGGCCGCCGTGGTGCCGGAGATGTTGAAGACGCCGAACTGGTTGAATCCGAACGTCTGGTCCACGTAGGTGTGCCGGTAGTCGACCCCGGCCTTGAAGGTGTGCTTGGGCCGGATCCACGTCATGTTGACGTTCGCCCCCGCCGTCCAGTCGAACTGGGTTGTGGGGAGGAAGTTCACCGTCCCGTAACGGCCGATCGAGTTCGTGACGTTCGTCGCTTCCTCGTTCGCGAGGCGCGGCCGCTCCTCGCGCGCGTACTGCGCCCTCGCCTCGAGGAGGAGGGTGGGCTTGAGGACACTCGTGAGCTGGGCCACCACCACGTTCGTGTTGTCCTTCTCGGTGCCGTTGTTGGAGAGGGCGCTGATGGTCGCGGGGTCGAGCGCGTTGCCGGTAGCGTTGGAGTTGAGGGCTTCGTTGTTGCTGTGCGTGTAGCGGATGTTGAACCGGTGGTTCTGGCCGAACTGGTAGTCGATCCGCCCGAGGACCGTCCACGCGTCGTTCGTGGCGTCGAAAGGAGTCTCGAGCGACTTGTAGTAGTCGAAGGCCTCCTGGGTGGCCGCGGTGGGGGAGAGCCCGGCGATCGAGCCGAAGATCACGTTCCTCGTGTTCTTGAACTTCTGCTGCTCGTAGGCGAGGAAGAAGTAGGCCTTGTCCTTCCGGATAGGACCGCCGACGGACCCTCCGAACTGCTGCTGGGTGGGTGCGGCGTTCTGGCCGAAGGCGTTGTCGTCCGCCCAGTCCCGGTTCCGGTTCAGGTAGAAGGCGGATCCACGGATGTCGTTCGAGCCGGACTTGGTGACGGCGTTCACGACGCCGCCCGTGGAGCGGCCGAACTCCGCGGTGTACCCGGAGGCCACGACCTGGAACTCCTGGATCGCCTCCTGGGGAACCGTGAAGGCGTTGTTCGAGCGCTCGCCGCCGCGGATGCCGCCGAAGAACGGCTGGTTGTGGTCGGCGCCGTCGATGCTCACGTAGGCGTTGATCCCGCGCTGGCCGGCGAGCGAGAGCTGGCCGCGCTGGGGATCGACCTGGACGGTGGGGGTGAGGGTGACGAAGTCCTGGAAGCGGCGGCCGTTGATGGGCAGGCTGGAGATCGCGGTCTCGTCAACGGTCGCCGTGCGGACGGAGGACGTGGTCTCGACCGCGGACGCTCCGCCCTCTACGGTGATCGCCTCCTCGACCGTTCCCACCTTCATCACCATGTTCACCGTGACCTGCGAGCCCACGGTCACGTGGATGCCCTTGTTCTTGAGGGGCTGGAAGCCGGCGAGGGTGGCGGTGATGTCGTAGGTGCCGGGGGGCAGGAGAGGAGCGACGAAGGTGCCGTCGCTGGCGGTCACGACGGAGCGGGAGACGCCTCGGGAGGCGTCGCTCAACACCACCGTGGCGCCGGGGACGACGGCTCCCGTCGTGTCCGTCAGGGTGCCGCGGACCTCGCCGGTCGTGGCCTGCGACTGGGCGAGCGCGGAAGAGGAAAGGAGGGCGACGACGGCCAGCCCTGAGAGGAGGCTAAGCGCTTTTCTCACTGTCTCTTCTCCTGATCAGGCCGTAGCCTGGGATGACCTCAACTGCCACGGGTGGGTTGGCCGAGTCGCTAGAGTGGCCAGATGGTATTTTCGCGAGGGCCGCGAAGTCAATGGTCGAAAGGTCTCATCGTTGAGAGGTGGTGATCGAGGGGCTATACTGCCCGCCCCGAAATGGAATCAGCGTGATGCGAGTGCTACTTTCCCACGACGAGATCCAGGCCCGCGTCCAGGAGATGGGCCGCGAGATCGCGCGCGACTACGCCGGCCGCGAGCCGCACCTCGTGGGCGTGCTGAAGGGCGCGTGCACGTTCATGACGGATCTGGCACGTCAGATAGACCTTCCGCTGAGCCTCGACTACATCGCGGTCTCGTCGTACGGCGCGGCCACCAAGTCTTCGGGCGAGGTCAAGCTCATCAAGGACCTCGACCAGGGCCTCGACGGCCGCGATCTCCTCGTGGTCGAGGACATCGTGGACACCGGCCTCACGCTCAACTACCTGCTGAAGGTGCTGAAGGCGCGCGGGCCGCGGACGCTCAAGGTCGCGACGCTTCTCTCCAAGCCGTCGCGGCGGCTCGTGGAGACGCCCGTGGACTACGTGGGCTTCACGATCGAGGACCTGTTCGTGGTCGGCTACGGGCTCGACTACAACGAGCACTACCGCAACCTGAAGGACATCGTCGTCTACGGAAGCTGAGCCCGGTACGGGTCCGCTAGGCGAGCGCCCGGCGTACGTGCCCCTGTACGGCCCGCAGCCGGCGCCGCGCCGTGCCCGCGCCGACACGGAGCCGCCCCATCACGATCGCGGTCTTGACTTCGCCTCCCGCGTCCCGGAGAAGGCGACGAGCGGTCGTCTCATCCACGCGCGCCGCGGCCGCCACGATGCGTAGGCTCCGGTCGACCAGCTTCGCCGACGTCGGCCGCAGGTCCACCATCAGGTTCTCGTAGGCCTTCCCCAGCCGGACCATGGCCGCGGTGGTGAGCGCGTTGAGCGCGGCCTTCGTGGCGGAGCCCGCCTTGAGCCGCGTGGAGCCGGTGAGCACCTCGGGGCCGCTCGGGATCGCGACCACCACGTCGGCGAGCCGACGCAGACCGGGCCCCGGGGCACACGTGACGAGGATGGTGCGAGCGCCGCGAGACCGCGCCGCCCGCAGCGCGCCCCGCACGAACGGCGTCACCGAGCTCGCGGAGATTCCGACGAGGACGTCGCCCCGGCGCAGGCGCCGCCCCTCGCGCCGGCCGTGGTCGAGGCGGTCCTCCGCGCCCTCGCGCGAGCGGAAGACCGACTCCTGGCCTCCCGCCATCACGGCGCGGATGCGTCGCGGATCGCTTCCGAACGTGGGCGGGCACTCCGCGGCCTCGAGTACGCCGAGGCGGCCGCTCGTCCCTGCGCCCACGAAGACGACGTCTCCTCCCCGGTCGAGCGACTCGGCGAGGAGCCGCGCCCCCCGCGCCAGCGCGCCGCGTGCACGATGAGCGGCGACCAGGGCCCGGCGGTCCTCGTCGAGGAGAAGCGCGACGACGCGCTCGGTAGGGAGACGATCGAGGTTGCGGCTGCGCGGGTTGCGCTGCTCCGTGAGGAGCCGCGACCAGCGGCGGGAGCCGGCGCGCGTCACAGGTTGCGCGCGTCGAACGGCAGCGGGAGGAGCTCCTTCATGCGGTGGCTGATCACCTTTCCGCTGCCCGCGTCCGCCACGTGCACCCAGACGTCCCCGCAGAACTCCCAGATGAGCTGCCGGCAGGGCCCGCAGGGAGCGGTCGGACGCTTGGACCGGGCCACCACCGCGATGGCGTCGAAGTCGCGCAGGCCCTCCGAGACCGCCTTCATGATCGCCGTCCGCTCTGCGCACACCGTCAGCCCATACGTCGCGTTCTCGATGTTGCAGCCGGTGACGATCTCGCCGGTGCGCGTGCGCAAGGCCGCCCCCACCTTGAATCGCGAGTAGGGCGCCACCGCCTTCTTCCGCGCCGCCGCGGCGAAGGCCACGAGCTCGCTCCGGTGGACGTCGGCTTTGCCCGCGCGCCGTGCCGTCTTCCGCTTCTTCTTCATACCTGTTTGGCCGCCTCCACGAGGATCCGCGAGAGGACGTCGAGGAGGCCGGCCTTGACCTTCTCGCCCACCTCCAGCACCTCGCGGTGGTCGAGCTTCTTCTTGAGGACGCCCGCCGCCATGTTCGTGATGCAGGAGATCGCGAGCACGCGCACTCCCATGTGGCGGGCGGCGATGACCTCGGGGACGGTGGACATCCCGACGGCGTCCGCCCCCATCGTGCGCGACATCTTGATCTCCGCCGGGGATTCGTAGGACGGTCCGGCGAACGCGATGTAGACGCCGCGGCGCACGGTCATGGCCACCGCGCGGCACGCCTTCTCCGCGATCTCGCCCAGGCGGCGGTCGTAGGCGTCGGAGAGGTCGAAGAACCGCTCGCCGAGCTCGTCCACGTTGGGGCCGATGAGCGGGTTCACGCCCATGTAGTTGATGTGGTCCTCGATGATCATGAGCTCGCCCGGCTTGTAGTTCACGTTGACGCTGCCCGCCGCGTTCGTCATGACCACGACCTTGACGCCCATCCGCCCCAGCACGCGTACCGGGAAGACCACGTCCGCGATCGGATGACCCTCGTAGAAGTGCACGCGGCCGTTCATCACCGCCACTGGCACGCCCTGCGCGAGGCCGATCGCGAGCTCGCCCTTGTGGCCGATCGCGGTGGCCTTCGGGAAGTGGGGGATCTCGGCGTACGGGATCACGACCGCGCGCTCCAGCGTCTTCGCGAAGGCGCCGAGCCCGGACCCGAGCACGAGCGCGAGCGTTGGCCGGTGCTTCGTCTTCCCCTGGACGAACCGGACGGCCTCGTCGAGCTGCTCCAGGAGGCGGCTCACAGGATCATGCCCGCGAGGCACGCGCTCACGAACGCCGCGAGGTGCCCGGCCAGCATTGCGCGCAGGCCGAAGCGGGCGAAGTCGCTCCGGCGCTCCGGGGCCAGGCCGCCGATGCCCGCGATCTGGATGCCGATGCTCGAGAAGTTGGCGAAGCCGAGCAGCGAGTAGGCGATGACGATGGCGCTGCGGGGAGCGAGCACCAGGCTGCCCCTCCGCAGGTCTTCCGCGAACTGCGCGTAGGCCACGAATTCGTTGACGATCGTCTTCACGCCGATGAGGCCGCCCACGTAGCCGGTGTCCGGCCAGGGGACGCCCATCACGAACGCGAGCGGCCGGAGGACGGTGCCGAGGATCGACTGGAGCGTGAGCTCGGGGTGGCCCACGAGTCCGCCCAGCCATCCCACCCCGAAGTTCAGCATGGCGATGAGCGCGATGAAGGCGATGAGCATGCCGCCGACGTTCAGGGCGAGGCGGAGGCCGAGGGCGGCCCCGCCCGCCGCCGCGTCGATCACGTTCGCGTCCGTCTTCTCCACCGCGATGGTCAGCGAGTCCTTCGACGCAGGCACCCCCGTCTCCGGGTGGATGATCTTCGCGAAGTAGAGCGAAGCGATGGCGTTCATGACGCTCGCCGCGAGGAGGTGGCCGGCGATGCCGGGGAAGGCCGGCTGCAGCAGGAACGTGTAGGCGGCGAGGACACCCACGGCCGCGGTGGCGAAGCCGGACGTCATCACCGCCACGAGCTCGGACGGCGTGAGGCCCGGGACGAACGGCTTGATGAGGAGCGGCGCTTCGGTCTGGCCCAGGAAGATGTTGGCGCTCGCGTTGAGCGTCTCCGCTCCCGACGTGCGCAGCGTCCGCTGCATGATCCAGGCGATCCCCTGCACCACGCGCTGCATCACCCCCAGGTGGTAGAGCACGGC
>JBKPBQ010000062.1:0-4062 GCA_046726955.1 Acidobacteriota bacterium | reverse complement strand
GCCCCCGCCGGACGTTGAGACCTGACGCTTGGGACCGGGCCCCAGAAACGGGCGCACGTAGACCTCGCCCCGGTCGGATTCGGTGGAGGTGTAGACCAGGAACGCGCCGTTCGGGGAGAAGTCCGGACCGCGCTCCTCGGCCGGCGTCGCCAGGAAGGGCTCCGCCGTCTGGCTTCCCGTGCGTACGAACAGCAAGTCGTGACCGCGCAGATCCTGGGCGGCGACCATGACGCCCGAGCCGTCGGGCCGGGGCGAGGCGTCGTTGATCCACCACTCTTCGCGAGCGAACAGGAGCTCGGGCTTCCCGCTGCCGTCCGCCGCGATCCGGTAGGCGCTGCGCGGCCCGTCGGCGTTGCCGGTGTACACGAGCGAGCGGCCGTCCGCCGTCCACCGCACGTTGCTCACGTCCATGTCGAAGGTCAGGCGGTTCAGGGTGCCGGAAGCCACGTCGAGCACCCACAGCGTGTCCTCGAGCCCCTCGATCACGACGGCAAGCCGGCCGCCGTCCGGCGAGAGGGCGAGGCCGGCGAACGGGCGCTTCACCGTCGTGACCGGGCTCGAGCGGCCCGACCGGTCCATGTAGACGAGCGTCCGCTCCCGAGGGCGGGCGACGCCGGGGACGTACACCGCCGCTCCCGTCGGCGAGACGTCGAAGTAGACGACGCCGGTGTTCTTGGGGTCCATGCGGACGTCGTCGATCACGGCCTCGGGCTCGCCCCTAGTCTCGAGCCGCTGCGGGTCGAAGGGCACGGCGAAGATCTGGCCCGCGCGGCCGAAGAAGAGGAAGCCTTCCGCGTAGACCGGAAAGCTCCCGCGGTGCACGACGGTCCGCCGCTCTCCGGTGGCGAGGTTCACCGCCTCGATCGTGCGCTGCGCCTCGCGCCCGCTCACCGGCTGGACGCTGAAGAGGGCCGTCTTTCCGCCCGGCAGGAGGCGGGGCCACCGGTGCCCGTCCTCCTTCTTCGCGCGATCCGGCTGGGTCGCGGGCTGCATCGGCCCGCCCGAGGCGCGAATCCGAGCGAGGCCGCCGGCGTTGTCCGGCGCGAGCAGGATCGTCCCGTCTTCGCCCCAGCTCGCCCCGCGCGGATCCGGGGCGTCGGCGATGACGGCCGGCGCGCCGCCGGAGAGCGCAACCTTCTTCAGCTTCCCTTCGGACGCGAAGCCCAGCCACTCCCCGTCCGGGGACAGGAAGGGCAGGAACGCGTCCTCCGTTCCCAGCACCGGCTCGGGAGAGAGGCGATCCATCCGCCGCAGGAAGGCCTGGTTGCGCCCGTCGGCCCGTCGGCCCACGTAGACGAGACGCGTCGCGTCGGCGGAGAGGCTGATCGGGATGACGGCTTGGACGGCGTTCAGCAGCCGCCCCTCTGCGGGCAAGCTGATGTTGAAGCGAGCCATCGTGGCCGGGGCGGGCTTCGACCGCACGGCCAGGTAGGCGCCGACGGCCCCGAGGAGGCCACCGAGGACGAAGGCCAGCGCGTGCGTGAGCAGGCGTCGCGGCGAAGGAGGCTCCGGGGGAGCCGCCGTGATGCCCGACGTCTCCGTGGCCAGCGCCTCCTCGATCTCGAGCCGCGCGTCCGCGATGTCGTGGAGCCGGGACTCCTTGTCCTTCTGCAGGCACCGGCGGAGGAGGCTGCGCACGTTGGACGACGTCCGCGGGGGGAGCCGGCTCCAGTCGGGCTCCATCGTCAGCACGGCGGCGAGGGCATCGGTGGTGGACGGCCCGCTGAAGAGACGGCGCCCCGCCAGCATCTCGTAGAGCAGGCAGCCGAAGGCCCAGATGTCGGTCCGCTTGTCCACCACGCGGCCGCGCGCCTGCTCCGGGCTCATGTAGCCGGCCGTGCCCAGGATTACGCCCGCGCTCTCGACACTGTGGGTCAGGGTCGGCGAGTCGTCGAGCGAGACATCGCCCCTGTCGTCGGCCAGGGCCTTGGCCAGCCCGAAGTCCAGCACCTTGACCCGACCCTCCGGCGTGATCTTGACGTTCGCCGGCTTCAAGTCGCGGTGGATGACACCTTTCGCGTGCGCTTCCTCGAGCGCCTCCGCGATCTGGCGGGCGATCTGCAGAGTCTCCCGGAACTCCAGAGGCCCCTTCGCCAGCAGCTCCGCGAGCGTCTGGCCCGGGACGAGCTCGAGCACGAGGTAGCGATGGCCGTCGCTCTGCTCGAAGCCGTGGACGGCCGCGATGTGGGGGTGGTTCAGCGAGCCGAGGACGCGGGCCTCGCGCTCGAAGCGCGCGACGCGGTCGGGATCGCGGGCGAGGGCGTCGGGCAGGACCTTGAGGGCGACCTCGCGGGAGAGACGGGTGTCGCGCGCCCGGTAGACTTCGCCCATGCCGCCGCGCCCGAGCGCGGAGAGAACCTCGAACTGGCCCAGGCGACTTCCCGCCTCGACGGCCATCGCTGCCTCTGGTCGGAGCCGGTCGAGTATAGCTCGTCTATGATCGGGGCATGCCGAAGGGGCGAGGAGGGTCCATGAGAGGTCCCGGCCGTCGGTCGCTTGCGTCCTGCGCCGCCGTCGTGCTCCTGGCATGCGCCGCACGATCGGAAGCAGTCTGCGATCCCGACCGCACGCAGGCGAGCGGGGCCGTATACCGGATCTGCATGCCCGACCCGTCTCTCTGGAACGGGCGCCTCGTGATCTTCGCCCACGGCTACGTGGCCTTCAACGAGCCGATCGCGATCCCCGAGGACCAGCTCGTGCTTCCGGACGGCACGTCGCTCCCCGACCTCGTGAACGCGCTCGGCTTCGCGTTCGCGGCGACGAGCTACAGCGTCAACGGCCTCGCGGTGCGCGAGGGGCTGGCCGACGTGATCGACCTCGTGCAGGTCTTCCAGGACGAGAAGGGAGCGGCGAGCAAGGTGTACGTCACGGGGGCCTCGGAGGGCGGGCTCATCACGACGCTCGCCACCGAGCAGCGCCCGGACCTGTTCACGGCGGGTCTCGCCACGTGCGGGCCCACGGGCAGCTTCCGCGGACAGCTGAACTACTACGGGGACTTTCGCGCGGTGTTCGACTACTTCTACCCCGGCGTGCTGCCGGGCGATCCCACGCACGTCCCCGACGCCCTCATCGACAACTGGGACGCGTACTACGCGGGGTTCGTCAAGCCGATCGTGTTCGCGCCGGTCAATCAGGCCCGCACGCGCGAGCTCATGACCGCGGCCTTCGTCCCGGCTGACGCCGCAAATTTCTGGCCGACCGCCGAGACGTCGATAACGGACGCGCTCTGGTACAACGTCCTGGGCACGAACGACGCCATCTCCAAGCTCGGCGGGAACCCATTCGACAACACACTCCGGTGGTACTTCGGCACGAGCAACGACTTCCTGCTGAATCTCTTCGTGAAGCGCGTGCAGGCCGACCCCTCGGCCCTCGCCGAGATCCGCTCCCACTACGACACGACCGGCCGGCTCTCGCGTCCGCTCGTCTCGCTGCAGACGTCGCTCGACCAGCAGGTGCCCGCCTGGCACCAGGACCTCTACATCCTCAAGACGATCGCGGCGGGCGCGGCGAGCCAGCTCCTTCCGATCCGCGTGAGCCGCTACGGCCACTGCAACTTCACAGCCGCGGAGGTCCTCGTGAGCTTCGCGCTCATGGTGTGGAAGGCGGAGGGCTTCTTCGACGTGGCGAAGATGGAGCGCGCGCTCAGCGTCCCCGCCACGCGCGAGGAGTTCCACCGGCTCGCTCGCGAGCGCGGGCTCACGCCCCGTCGGCCTTCGCGCCGCTGATCAGCGCGACGACCAGTTCGGCACGCCCTTGTCGTCCCGGAGCACGAGGCTCAGCTGGCCTTTGCGGAGCTCCCGCGCCACGATCACCGCAGGGTCCTTCTTGAGCGATCCGGTGACGGTGAGCGTGTCGCCGGTTTCGATCGCGAAGTCGAGCTCGCTCAAGAACCGGACCGGGCAGGCGTGGACCTCGACCGTCTCCTTCTCGGTCTTCAGCATCAAGTGCAGGCCGGGGTGGTCGGTCGCGACCTTGGACTCGTGCGTCTGCGTGACCTCGCCCCGCACGGTCACCTCTGTGGCGGTGTCGTACTCTCCCGCGGCCCGAGCCTGGCCGCAG
>JBKPBQ010000061.1:0-4097 GCA_046726955.1 Acidobacteriota bacterium | reverse complement strand
TCGTCGGCGGGACGGCGGGTGTCCTGCTCGCGCGCACCGGCGTGCGGGCCCTCGTCGCGCTCGGCCCGCCGGGCCTTCCGCGGCTCGAGTCGGTCGCCGTCGACGGCCGCGTCCTTGCCTTCGCGCTCTTCGTGTCGCTCGTCACCGGGTTAGCTTTCGGCCTGGCGCCGGCTCTCCAGTCCACCCGGCGCGACCTGGGGGACGCGCTCCGCGAGGGAGAGCGCGGCTCGACGGAAGGCGGCGGGCGAGGACGCCTCCGGAGCGCGCTCGTGGCCTCCGAGCTCGCGCTCGCTCTCGTGCTCCTCGTGGGAGCGGGCCTGATGATCCGGAGCTTCGTCGCGCTTCAGGCCGTCGATCCCGGATTCGACCGTCACAACGTGCTGAGCATGATCGTTTCGGTAGCGGGCACCGCTTCCGCCGAGCCGTCGCGGCGGGTCGCGTTCTTCGAGGAAGTGGTGCGCGACGCGAGCGCGCTGCCGGGCGTCGTCTCGGCGAGCGCCATCAACCACCTGCCCCTGGCCGGCGACATCTGGGGCTGGCCGTTCCGCGTGGAAGGCCGGCTGGAGCCCCGGCCGGGCGAGGAGCCGACGGCCACCTACCGGGTCGTGCTCCCCGGCTACTTCAAGACGATGGGGATCCCCGTACGCCGCGGCCGCGACGTGTCGGACGAGGACCGCGCGGGCGCGCCGGGAGTCGTCGTGGTCAACGAAGCGCTCGCCGCGCGCCACTGGCCGGGAGAGGACGCGATCGGCAAGCGCCTCGCGCTCGCGGACCGCGCGGGCCCGAACTGGTTGACCGTCGTGGGCGTCGTGAAGGACGGCGTGCGGGCCCGGTGGGGCGCGCCTCCCGAGGACGAGCTCTTCCTGCCCTACGCGCAGGTGCGGCAGTACGTC
Source organism: Acidobacteriota bacterium (assembly GCA_046726955.1). Classification (GTDB taxonomy): domain Bacteria; phylum Acidobacteriota; class Vicinamibacteria; order Fen-336; family Fen-336; genus CAVPGH01. Next base: position 3,204 of record JBKPBQ010000061.1, on the reverse strand, counting down.
GAGAACCCATCGTCCCACTACTCCTATCTGACCCTCGTGGCCCGGACGACCGGCGATCCCGCCGCCCTCGCTCCTGCCCTCCGAAGCACCGTCTGGGCCCGCGAGCGCAACGCGCCGATCTCCGACGTGCGCGTCCTCGAGGAGGTCGTGGAAGGTGCGACCGCGCAGCCGCGCTTCTACGTCCTGCTGCTGGGGGCGTTCGCGGCGGTGGCGCTCGCGCTGGCCGCGGTCGGCATCTACGCGGTGATCAGCTTCTCCGTGGCCCGCCGCACGAACGAGATCGGGATCCGGATGGCCCTCGGCGCCGAGCCGGGCGACGTGCTCCGCCTGGTGGCCGGGCAGGGGCTCCGGGTGGGGCTAGTGGGCGCGCTCGTCGGCATCGCCGGCGCGCTCGCTCTCACGCGCCTCATGTCCACCATGCTCTACGGCGTGGGATCGCACGATCCCGCGACGTTCGCTTGTGTCGTCCTGCTCCTCGCCGCGGTGGCCGCAGTCGCGAGCTATTTGCCCGCGCGTCGGGCCACGCGGATCGATCCGCTCCGAGCGCTCCGCTACGAGTAGCGCGCCCTACTTGTAGCGGCCGGCCTCGAGGTCGCGGAAGACCTTCTCGACGTTGGCGCCGATCGATTCGTCGAACCGGGTGGCTCCGCCCATCGGCTCGGCGTAGCGCGCCTTGAGGGCAGCCGCCACCGACGTCTTCGCCTTGTCGAGCGGCTCCCCGCGCTCGCGTGCGCGGCGCGTCTCGTCGATGAGGTCGGACAGGTAGTTCCGGAACGTCGTGAGGTGCGTCCTCGGCTTCACGTCGCCGTGGCCGCCAATGATCCACTCGAAGTCCAGCTTGGAGAGCGCGTCGAGCGTCGCCACCCACTCCGTCGGGAAGCCGTCGCCCATGAACGGCATCCAGCCGTGGAGAAGGTCGCCCGTGGCCACGACCTTCTGCTGCGGCAGGTACGTGACGACGTCGCCGGAGGTGTGGCCGCGGCCCAGGAAGAGCAGCACGATGTCGCGGTCCTTGCGGTGCAGGATGAGCGACTTGTCGAACGTGAGGTCGGGAAGGACGAGCTCCATCGTCTTGAGCTCCGCCACGTAAGACTCCTGCTGGGCGATCTCGTCCTGCAGGCGCGCGCGGGCGGCCGCGTCCTTCTCGGAAGCCAGGCGCTTCCGGCGCTCCTCGATCTGGGCTGGGGCCTGCTCGAGCTGCTGCTTCACGCGGACGAGGCCCTCGGTCTTCAGGTTCTCGCGCGTGGCCTCGGAGGCCACGATCGCGACCTGACGCGGAAAGGCGACGGGGTAGGCCTGCGCCCCCTGGGCGTGATCCCAGTGGAAGTGCGTGTCCACGGCGTAGCGCACCGGCTTGTCGGTCACCGTCTTGATCTGCTCGATGAGGGCGCGGGCGCTCGACGGGCGCGAGTGCGTGTCCACCACGAGCACGCCCTCGTCGTAGACGACGACGGCGGCGTTGCAGTTGATCGGAGTGCGCGGGCGGGCGAGAGCGGCATAGACGCCGTCCGCCACCTGCTTGAGGTCGAAGAGCGGCTCGTCGGCGAGACACGGGGACGGCGAAAGGAGCGCGGCGAGGAAAACGGATCGCAGGACGCGACCGCCCATGTGCACCTCCGTGGGATCGAGGCGCCGATTGTGGCGCAGGAGGGTCTCGGGAGGAAGCGCGGGGAGTTGCCTTCGGGGGGCTGCCGGTGTAGACAGGGACGACTTTCCGGAACAACTCAAGCCGTTGGGATCACCGCGGGACGCGAGCGCCGTCTGCCGGCGTCGCGTTCCGCCCGGAGGTGTTGAAATGAACGTCAAGAAGGTACTGCTCACCGCCCTCGCCGTCGGTGTCGTCATGAACGTCTTCGACTTCATCGTGCAGGGACAGCTGCTCGCGGGGTACATGGGACAGTTCTCCCTGATGCGGAAGGCCCCGCCGATTCCCTGGCTGGTCGTCGGCGACTTCGTGGCCGCGCTCGTCTTCGTGTGGGTCTACTCGCGCGTCGCCTCCGCATTCCCCGGCGGACCCGCGGGAGGCGCCACGTACGGGCTCTACGCGGGCATCCTCGTCAACTTCCCGACCTGGATCTTCGCCTATCTGATCATCGAGGGCTTCACCTACGGCCTGGCCTGGGTGTGGACGGTAGTCGGGATCGTCTGGGCGGTCGTCGCGGGGGCGGTAGCCGGAGCGGTCTACAAGAGGTAGCCGTGCGGGAGGCCGCGTGCCTCGCGGCCTCCCTTCCCCTTGCCTGAGGTCGGGAGTACGCTAGGGCACCGGCCAAGGAGAGCTCCATGGCGAACATTGCCTTCACCCTCAACGGCAAGCCCCAGACGGTGGACGTCGACCCCAAGACGCCTCTCCTCTGGGTGATTCGCGACACCGTCGGCCTCACCGGCACGAAGTTCGGGTGTGGCGTCTCGCAGTGCGGCGCCTGCACGGTGCACGTGGACGGTGTCGCCCAGCGCTCGTGCATGACGGCGGTGAGCACGGTGGCGGGACGCAAGGTCACGACGATCGAGGGCCTGTCCTCCGACCGCAGCCACCCGCTGCAGCAGGCCTGGATCGCGGAGCAGGTCCCGCAGTGCGGCTACTGCCAGTCCGGCATGATCATGACCGCGGCCGCCCTCCTCGCCCGGACGCCGAAGCCCACCGACGCCGACATCGACGGCGCGCTCGGAGCCCACATCTGCCGCTGCGGTACCTACCAGAGGATCCGCCGCGCGGTGCATCGCGCCGCCGGCGGAGGTGCCGTGCGGACGGAAGGAGGTGCGCGATGAGGCCCGACATCCTCCGCTACGCACGGCTGCGGGTGCCGCCGACGCCGCCCACCGACGCGCCGGTGCGCATGCCGATCGGCCGCCGCGCCTTCCTCGAGACGGGAGCGGCCGGAGCCGCGTTCGTCCTCTGCTTCCACTTCGGAGGAGACGCGCTCGCGCAGAGCGAGACGCCGGCTCCCAAGGAGAAGCCCACGCCGAATCCCTTCGACGCGTGGGTCCGCATCGCGCCCGACGGCGCGGTCACGCTCATGCTCGCCAAGACGGAGATGGGCCAGGGGGCGATGACGGCGCTGCCGATGATCCTCGCCGAGGAGCTGGACGTCGACTTCTCGAAGGTCAAGGTCGAGCAGGCGCTGTGTAACCCCGAGTGGTACGAGCACGGGACGGGGGGCAGCGCGAGCGTCAAGGACTCCTTCGTTCCCCTGCGACAGGCGGGGG
>JBKPBQ010000060.1:0-5204 GCA_046726955.1 Acidobacteriota bacterium | reverse complement strand
CTGGGAGGGGCGACGCCCGTGCAGGCGGAAGCCCGGCCGCTCGTGGCGCGAGAAGCGGTCCTCGCCGTCGTCGAGGTCGCCTCCTTCCGCGCGCTCAGCGCGCGGGAGCGAGCCCTCCTCGACGAGCTGCTTCCCGCGGCGGCGCTCAACCTCGAGGTGCTCCAGCGCAACCTGCGCACGCAGGAACTGCTGGTGCAGACCCGGGATCAAGCCGAGGAGCTGGATGCCCAGCAGAAGAGCCTCCGGCGCGCCCAGGAGGAGCTCCAGGAGACGGAGCAGTTCTTCCGCAGCGTCCTCGAGCTGGCCCCGGACGGGCTCCTGGTCGCCGACGAGAAGGGCGTCATCCGGCTCGCGAACGCGAAGTGCGAGGAGCTCTTCGGCTACCCGCGCGCGGAGCTCGTCGGCCAGCCGGTCGAGAAGCTCGTCCCCGACGACGTGCGCGAGCGCCACCCGGGGCTGCGCGAGTCGTTCCACCGCGAGGCTTCCCCGCGCTCGATGGGCGCGGGCCGCGAGCTGCATGCACGGCGCAAGGACGGCTCGCTCCTCCCCGTGGAGATCGGACTCAGTCCGCTTCCCGCGCAGCAGGGCGAGGGCCCACAGGTCGCCGTGTCCGTCCGCGACATCGCCGAGCGCAAGCGCGCCGAGCAGGAGCTGCGCCGCGTGAACTTCCTCTCCGACAGCGCCCTGGACCTGACCAAGGCCGGCTACTGGCACGTGCCGCTCGACGGCTCCGGCTGGTACAACTCCTCCGAGCGGGCGATACGGATCTTCGGCGACCTGCCCAGCCCTGGCCACCGCTACCGCATCGACGACTGGGCCGCGCACGTCCACGAAGGCGACGAGGCCGCGGCCCAGCTCACGATGGCGAACTTCGCCGCCGCGGTGGCCGGCGAGATCCCCGTCTACGACTCCACCTACGCCTACAAGCGGCCCGTGGACGGGCGCGTCGTCTGGATCCACGCGCTAGGGCACGTGGTGAAGGACGCCAGCGGCAAGCCGATCGACATGTTCGGCGTCACCCAGGACATCACCGACTTCAAGCAACTGGAGGCAGAGCTGGTAGGCGCCCGGCAGAAGGCCGAGGAAGCGACCCAGATGAAGTCCATGTTCCTCGCGAACATGAGCCACGAGATCCGGACCCCCATGAACGCGATCATCGGGCTGTCGCACCTCGCCCTCAAGACCGAGCTCACACCCAAGCAGCGCGACTACGTGGGCAAGGTCCACAACGCGGGCACCTCGCTCCTGACCGTCATCAACGACATCCTCGACTTCTCCAAGATCGAGGCGGGTCGCCTGGACATCGAGTCCGTGCCCTTCACGCTCGACCACGTGATGCAGCAGGTGGCGGTGGTCACCGGGGAGAAGGCCCACGACAAGGGGCTGGAGTTCCTGGTGGACGTGCCCCACGGGATCCCCCAGAACCTGCTGGGCGACCCGCTGCGGCTGGGCCAGGTCCTGACCAACCTCGTCAACAACGCGGTCAAGTTCACCGCCCAGGGCGAGATCCGGGTCAAGGCGGAGCTCCTGGAGCGCACTGGGGACAAGGCGAAGCTGCGTTTCTCCATCCGGGACACGGGCATCGGGATGACCCCGGAGCAGGTGGCGAAGCTCTTCCGTCCCTTCACCCAGGCGGACATGTCCACCACCCGCAAGCACGGAGGCACCGGCCTCGGCCTCACGATCTCGCGCCGGCTCGTGGAGCTGATGGGTGGGCAGATCTGGCTGGAGAGCACGCCCGGCGAGGGCAGCACGTTCATCTTCACCGCCTGGTTGGGGCTGGGCGCGGCCAGCGGCCACGTGGTCCCCGAGCAGCTCTTGAAGCTGAGCGCGCTCGTCGTGGACGACAACCCCGCGGCGCGCGACATCCTCACGGACGCCCTCGCGGGGGTCGTGGCCCAGGTGGACGCGGTGAGCGGGGGCGCGGAGGCGGTGGCCGCGGTGAAGCAGCACGACGCGACGAGCCCGTACGACGTCGTGTTCATGGACTGGAGGATGCCCGAGGTGGACGGGCTCACCGCCACCCGCCTCATCAAGCAGGACTCGGGGCTCCACCACGCACCCGCGGTGGTGATGGTCACCGCCTTCGGCCGCGAGGAGGTGCGCGAGGAAGCGGAGCGGCTGAGCATCGACGGCTTCCTCGTGAAGCCCGTCACCAAGTCCATGCTCGTGGACACGCTCGTCACGCTCTTCAGCCCGGCCCAGGGGGAGCTCGGCTCGGCGAGTGCTTTGGCGGCGGAGCACGGCGTGCGTCTCGACGGGCTCCGGGTGCTCCTCGTCGAGGACAACGAGATCAACCAGCAGGTCGCGGTCGAGCTCATGGAAGGGGTGGGCGTGGCCGTGGACGTGGCCAACCACGGTCGCGAGGCGGTGGAGATGCTGGAGGCCGTGGCCGGGCCCGTCCCCTACCACGTGGTGCTCATGGACGTCCAGATGCCGGAGATGGATGGCTACCAGGCCACGGCCCGAATCCGCGCCCAGGAGCGCTTCGCGAGCCTGCCCATCGTGGCCATGACCGCGCACGCCACCGTGGAGGAGCGCCAGCGGTGCGTGGAAGCGGGAATGGTCGATCACGTGTCGAAGCCCATCGACCCCACGGCGCTCTACGACGCGCTCGCACGCTTTCACGCGGGGAGGACGCCGGCGACGCGCCCCGTCCCCGCCCCCGCCGTCGCGGAAAAGCCGGCCACGACCCTGCCCGTCATCGAGGGATTGGACACGGCCCAGGGCGTTCGGCGCATCGCGGGAAACGAGGCGCTCTACCTCCGCCTGCTGCGGCAGTTCGCGGAGAGCCAGGGGGACGCCGCCGGGAAGATCGGGGAGAGCCTGCGCGCCGGGGATCGCGCGACGGCCGAGCGTCTCGCCCACACGGTCAAGGGCGTGGCGGGAAACCTCGCGGCGGGCCCGGTCCAGGCCGCGGCGGGCGCGCTCGAGAAAGCGATCCGTGACGGGGCCGAGCCCGCGCGGGTCGAGGACCTCCGGACCCGGTTGGCGGAGGCCCTCGATCGGCTGGTCGCGGCGCTCGGGCCGCTGCTCTCGAGCCCGGCGCCGTCGACCGACGCTCCCCCGCTTCCGTCGGCCTCTCCCCCCGCCGACCTCGCCCAGCTCCGTCCCGTCGTCGAGCGCTGGGCGCGGCTCCTCGCGGACTGCGACGCCGCGTCCCTCGACGACCTCGAGCGGGAGCGCGACGTCCTCTACGCGCTCTTCGGGGAAGCCGGCACCTTCGCCGCGTTCACCAAGCAGGTCAAGGCCTACGACTTCGAGGGAGGCCTGGAGTCGCTGCGGCGCGCCGCCGCCCTGAGGGGAATCGAGGGTTAGCGATGGCCGTCAAGGAACTTTCCGAGTGCCGCGTGCTCGTCGTCGACGACGTCAAGGCCAACGTGGACATGCTGGTGGAGGCCTTGCGCGGAGACTACAAGCTGAGCGTGGCCCTGGGCGGCGAGGCGGCCCTGCGCGCGGTGGAGAAGAACCCCCCGGACCTCCTGCTCCTGGACATCATGATGCCGGACGTCGACGGGTACGAGGTGTGCCGCCGTCTGCGCGCCGATCCCGCCACCCGCGAGATCCCGGTCATGTTCCTGAGCTCGCTCGAGGACGTGCAGGACAAGGCGCGCGGCTTCGAGCTGGGGGCCAACGACTACCTCACCAAGCCCTTCGAGATCCTCGAGGTGAAGGCCCGCGTGCGCTCGCTCCTGAAGGCGAAGGCCTACGCGGACGCGGTGCGCGAGGCCCAGGAGCGCGAGTTCACGATCGCGCGCGAGATCCAGCTCGGGCTTCTCCCGTCGGATTTCGGCGCGCTCACCAGGGGCATGGGACTCGAAGTCCACGCGGTCATCGAGCCGGCGCGGCAGGTCGGGGGCGATCTCTTCGAGGTCCTGCGCCTCTCCGACGACCGCATGGTGGTGGCCGTGGGCGACGTGTGCGGCAAGGGGATCTCCGCGGCGCTCTTCATGGCGGTGACGGTGACGCTGCTGCGGACGCTCGCCCGCCAGCTCGACTCGCCCGACGAGATCCTGAGGCGGCTCAACGACGAGCTCGAGGCGCAGAACCCCCGGGGCATGTTCGTGACGATGCTCTGCCTCGACGTGCGCGGGGGCCGCGTGCGGTGCGCCAACGCCGGCCACGACGCGGCGCTCCTCGTGGGGCGGGACGGGCCGCGGCCCGTCTTCCCGTCCAGCGGAACGGTGCTCGGGCTCTTCCCCGACCAGCATTACAAGAGCGAGTCCGTCGAGCTGTCTCCGGGTGAGACGCTGCTCCTCTACACGGACGGAGTGACCGAGGCGGCGGATCCCGCGCATGCGTTTTTCGGAGACGAGCGCCTGCGCGCCTGCTTCGCGTCGGGCGCGGGGGCGACGGCGGCGGAATCGGTGGACCGGCTCCTGGGCCGGGTGCGCGCGTTCGCGGCCGGGGCGCCGCAGTCCGACGACATCACCATTCTCGCCCTGAGGCGCGGCTGAGGGACTGCGCATCGGCGCAGTCCGGTTGCGTTACCGTGCGACTCATTCCGGGCGGGGTCGCGCGAAGGGATTGAGGCGTCCGGTCCCTGATGTGCTGGACCACGACCTGATCCAAGACGTCACCCTTCTACCCATTCCGGGAGAGGTGCTGACGTGACTCGCGACGCGGAGCGCCCGAGCGAGATGACGACGAGATTGCGAAGCGATGTCGGGTATTGGGGGCCTATCTCGTGAGGCTGCAACGGTAACTTACGCCCCTGTTACTACCGCGCCGGGTCGTAGGGGGCGCATCCTTGAGGCGACTGGCGGGGGATCCCGTCGCCCCCCACGTCGGGGGAGGCCAACCGCGACGCGTGCCCCCGATGAATGCCAGTGACCATGAAGCCCCAGAGTTCCGACAGGGAGTAGCGGTGAAGAAGCGCGCGAGCAGGGACCGGTCGGACAAGTCGCCCCGTACCTGGCGCCTTCCCGCCTGGGCATGGCCGCTGCTTGCCCTGCCCGTCGTCGCCGTCGTCGGAAGCTGGACGTACCACACGATCGCCAGGGCCATCCACGCCCGCCTCGAGTTCTCGCTGCAGACACTCCTCACCTCGGACGTCGCGACGCTCGGCCAGTGGCTCGAGGCGGAAAGGAACCTCGCCGAGGTGATGGCGGCCGACCCGCGCGTGCTCGAGAACGTCCAGGCGCTGCTCGAGCTCTCGCGGCGGACGAGCGGCGATCCCGCCGCGCTCAAGGCCGCCCCCGGGC
>JBKPBQ010000059.1:0-12762 GCA_046726955.1 Acidobacteriota bacterium | reverse complement strand
GTGTACGCTTTCGGCTACCTCTCGCCGCCCGAGTCGGGGAACGCGATCAACGGGCTCGGAGAGACGGCACGGACTCGGGCGCGTAAGGTCTTCCACAGCAGCTCCGGCGAGCCCCTCGCCTGGAAGGCGCTCGACGACTTCTTCAGCATCATCAACCCCTGGCGCGTCGTGCGGCACGTGCTGTTCAACACGTGGCAGCTCCGGAGGTCCGACGGACCGGTGAGCCGGACGCGGCGCGAGGTCGCGGATCCGCGGGCGATGGCCGACGAGGTGAAAGCGCTCGCGCGGCAGCTCGGGGCTCCTCTCGTGGGGATCGCGGAGGTGACGGACGACGCGCTCTACGTCGGCCGCGACCCCCGCCTCCGCTACGCGATCGTGCTGGGCATGCCCATGGACTGGGGCGAGATGCAGCACGTCCCGCAGGCGCGGGCGGCGGCGGAGGTGATGCGGACGTACCGCCGCATCGCAACCGTGTCGATCCGCCTCGCCGAGCGCATCCGGGCCATGGGCTGGCCGGCCCGCGCCTACGGCAATCCCAACAGCACGGACATCCTGCTCATCCCGCTCGCGGTGCGCGCGGGCCTGGGCGAGCTCGGCAAGCACGGGTCGATGATCGGCACCGAGCACGGGTCGAACTTCCGGCTCGCCGCGGTGCTCACCGACCTGCCCGTCGTCCTCGACCGGCCCGTGGACATCGGGGTGGACGACCTCTGCGCGGTCTGCCGTCGCTGCGTGGACGACTGCCCGCCGCGCGCGATCTTCGAAGACAAGCAGCTCGTCCGCGGCGAGCGCAAGTGGTACGTGGACTTCGACAAGTGCATCCCGTACTTCGTGAAGACGTGCGGGTGCGCCATCTGCATCGAGGTCTGCCCCTGGAGCGAGCCGGGGCGCGGTCGGTGGCTGTCGGAGCACCTCCTCGCGCGACGGTCGTCGCAGGTGCAGGAAACCCGCGGATGAGGCGTTCAGGGACCGCGGTCGCGCTCGGCGTGCTCGCCGCGCTTCTGCCTGTTTCGTGTCGACGCGGTCCGCTCCGCGTCCCCGACGCCACGTACCGCGAGACGGTTTCCGCGTTCTACACCGGCCTCGCCGCGATGCAGACCAGCCAGGAGGTCCTCGCCCGCGAGAAGCTCGATCGCGTGACGACGCTCGTCCCGCAGGAGCCCGCCGGATGGGCGAACGTCGGCCTGCTGCTGCTGCGCCAGCAGGAGGTCGAGCCCGCGCTCGAGAAGCTCACGAAGGCGGGCGAGCTCGCTCCTCGGAGCGCGGAGATCCAGCGCCTCCTTGCCCTCGCCCGGAGCCGCCAGGGGAAGCTCGAGGAAGCCCTACGCCACTGGAAGAGCGCGCTCGAGCTCGATCCCGCCGACGCCAAGGCCGCCTTCGCGCTCGCGCAGGACACCGAGCGCCTGGGCGGTGCGGCCAACGAGGCCGAGGCCCAGGCCGTCCTCGAGCGCCTGCTCGGTCGCGGCGAGAACCTCGCGGCGCGCCTCGAGTACGCGCGTCTCGCGGCGAAGCGCGGCGATGCAGCGAGCCTGCAGAAGGCTCTCGCTCCTCTCGCCGAAGCGGCGCGCGCGTGGCCGCCCGAGGCTCGCGAGCAGCTCGAGGGCCTGCAGTCCGCGGCGGCCAACCCGCGCGCGGCCGCGCCGCGCGTGGCCTTCCTCAAGAACGTGCTGCTGCGTGAGCCCTCGTACCGCCGGGCGCTCCGGGCCGTGAGCACGCCGCGCGACGAGGTCGGCGAGCCGCTCGTCCGCTTCCTGGCTCTCGAGAACCCGCCGCCGCAGCCGGCGCCTCCGGACGCGAAGATGTCGTTCGCCGTAGTCGATATGCATCTCGGACAACGCGCCGTAGTCGGTGCCACGTGGCTCACGGGCGAAGGCACACCGGTGCTCGTCGCCGCGAACGGACGTTCGGTAACCGCGGAAATCACCGGCAGCGAGCTCGACTTTCCAGGCGGCGCCTCGTTCGCGGCTCCGAGTCCCGACGGCGTTGCGGCCGCGGACCTCGATTACGACTTCCGCACGGACCTCGTGCTCGCGGGAGCGGGCGGGCTTCGCCTCCTCCGGCAGACGGATAAGGGTACCTTTGCCGACTTCACCAAGGCCTCCGGAGTCCCGAGCGACCTCGCGAGCGGGAACCTCTACGGAACCTGGGTCGCCGATGTGGACTCCGACGGCGATCTCGACGTCATCGTCGCTCCTTCGAAGGGCGCGCCGGTCGTCCTCCGCAACAACGGCGACCGCACGTTCGCGGAGCAACGGCAACCCTTCGCAGGCGTGAGCGACATTCGCGGCTTCGTCTGGGCGGACCTGGACGGGGAAGGCGTGCCGGACGCCGCCTTCCTCCAGGCCGACGGAAGGGTGCGGGTCTACTTGAATCAGCGAGGAGGGGCGTTCACGGAGGCGGCGCTCCCCGCGGACCTGCCGAAGGGCGCTGCGCTGGCAACGGCAGAAGTGACCGGCGATTCCATACTCGACGTCCTCATCCTCGCCACGACCGGTGTCATCGCGCGGCTTTCGTTCCGCGAAGAGGGCGCGCGATGGGAGTGGTCCGAGCTCGCGAAGACTGGCCTTTCCGGGCTCGAACCCGGCGGGGCGCGGCTCGTCGTGGCCGATCTGGACAACAACGGCGCAGCGGACCTGGTCGCCAGCACCCCGGCCGAGTCGCGCGTGGTCCTCGGCGGCCCGCACCTCTCGTTCTCGCCTCTCCCGTCGCCTCTCGCGATGCGGGTCCTCGCCGCCGCCGACCTCGACGGCCACGGCCGGCTGGATCTCGTGGGCACGGACGCGAGCGGGCGTGTGGTCGCCGCCCGGAGCAAGGGAACGCTCGTCTATCGCTGGCAGGCGCTCCGCACGCGCGCCGCCACCGCCACCGGCGACCAGCGCATCAACTCCTTCGGCATCGGAGGCGAGGCGGAAGTGCGCACGGGGCTCCACGTCCAGAAGCAGGCGATCGCCGCTCCCTACGTCCACTTCGGCCTGGGTGAGGCCGCGAGCGCCGACGTCATCCGCATTACCTGGCCGAACGGTGTCCTGCAGTCGGAGTTCGACAAGCCCGCGGACACGACGGTGATGGCCAGCCAGCGGCTGAAGGGCTCGTGCCCCTGGCTCTTCGCCTGGAACGGCCGCGAGATGGCGTTCGTGACCGACCTCATCTGGCGCTCGCCGCTCGGCCTGCGGATCAACGCGCAGGCCACTGCCGATGTGCTCATGACCGAGGACTGGGTGAAGGTCGCGGGCGACCAGCTCGCGCCGCGCGACGGCAGCTACGACCTGCGGGTGACGGCCGAGCTCTGGGAGACGCACTTCTTCGACCTGCTCTCCCTCCTCGTGGTGGACCATCCCGCGGGGACCGAGGTCTTCGTGGACGAGCGGTTCGCGGTCCCGCCGCCGAAGCTCGAGGTGGTGGCCACCGGGCCGGTGAAGCCGGTGCGAGCGCGGGACGACAGCGGCCGCGACGTCACCGACGTCCTCGCCCTCCGCGACGGCCGGCACCTCGACTTCGCCGGCCGCGGTGCCTACCAGGGCGTGACCCGCGACCATTTCGTGGAGCTCGAGCTACCGGACGACGCTCCGCGCAAGGGGCCGCTCTGGCTCGTCGCCCAGGGCTGGGTTCATCCCACGGACAGCTCGATCAACGTCGCCGTCAGCCAGGGCGCCCACGCGAAGCCGCGCGGCTTGTCCCTGCTCGTGGCCGACGCCCACGGCCGGTTCCGCGAGGCGCGGGCCGGCCTCGGCTTTCCCGCCGGCAAGGACAAGACGGTGCTTCTCGACCTGACAGGGCTCTTCCCGGCCAGTGGACCGAGACTCCTTCGGCTCGCCACGAACCTCGAGATCTTCTGGGACCGCATCGGCTGGGCGGAAGGTCGTCCCGACGTGCAGCTGCAGCCGCGACGTCTTCCCTTGACCGCGGCCGAGCTGCGCTATCGCGGCTACTCCGTCACCGAGCAGGACAGCGCGAGCTCGCCGGAGCGCCCGCGCTACCGCCTGGCGGGGACGACCGCCCGCTGGCTCGACCTGCGCGGCTACCACACGCGCTTCGGAGACGTCGGCGAGTTGCTGAAGGAAATCGACGACCGCTACGTGATCATGAACGCGGGAGACGAGCTGGCCCTGCGCTTTCCCGAGGCCCCGCCCGCCCCCGAGGGGCTCGTGCGCGACTTCGTGCTCGTGGGCGACGGCTGGGTGAAGGACGGCGACTTCAACACGAGCTTCTCGCGGACCGTCCTCCCGCTGCCCACGCACGCGTCCGCGCGCTACGCGACGCCACCCACCAGCCTGGAGGACGATCCGGTCTTCCTCCAGCACCGCCAGGACTTCGAGGTCTACCACACCCGCTGGGTGTCGCCAGAAGCCGTGCGAGACGCGCTTGGGTCTACTATCGAAGAGGCTCGATGAAACGCTACGCTCGCCCGCTCCTTGCCATCCTCTTCGCGGGTCTGCTCGCGACACCCTATCTGATACGCCGCTTCGGCCAGCCCGCCGGGTCCCGTGGCGGGGACCAGGACGCCCGCGAGCGCTACGGCTTCCGCCTCGTCGAGTCCGCCAAGGCCGCGGGCCTCGATTTCGTGCACGAGGGGCCGACCCTCGACCCCAAGCTCGCGCACATCATGCCGCAGGTGACCTCCATGGGCGCGGCGGTGGCCGTAGTGGACTTCGACGCCGACGGCCGTCCCGACCTCTACGTGACGAACAGCCGGGAAGGGTCGCAGAACCGGCTCTACCACAATCGCGGCGACGGCACGTTCGAGGACGTGGCGCCCGCCCTCGGTGTCGCCGACCTCAACCGCCCCGAGACCGGCGTGTCGATGGGGGCCGTGTTCGGCGACTACGACAACGACGGCTTCGAGGACATGCTGCTCTACCGCTGGGGCCGGCCCGAGCTCTTCCACAACGACGGCGGCAAGCACTTCACGCGCGTGAGCGAGGCGGCGGGCCTTCCCGCCTGGGCCAACATCAATACGGGAGTCTGGCTCGACTACGACGGCGACGGCCGGCTCGACTTCTTCCTCGGCGGCTACTACTCCGAGAGCGTGAACCTCTGGAAGCTCGCCGACACGAAGATGATGCCGGAGAGCTTCGAGTACGCGAAGAACGGCGGCAGGAAGTACCTCTTCCACAACCTGGGCGGCGGGCGCTTCGAGGAGGTCAGCGAGAAGGTCGGTCTCGTCTCCCGGCGCTGGGCCCTCGCCGCGGTGGCCGCGGACCTGCGGGGCACGGGCCACCCCGATCTCTTCGTCGCCAACGACTACGGCGTCTCCGAGCTCTTCCTGAACGAGGGCGGCCGCTTCCGCGAGTCGGGGCGGGAGACCGGTGTCGGCTACGCGCCGAAGAGCGGCATGAACGCGGCCGTGGGCGACGTGCTCAACCAGGGGCGCTTCGCGATCTACGTCTCGAACATCTCCGAGGAGGGAATCCTCCTCCAAGGGAACAACCTCTGGGTGCCCACGGCGACGGACAAGGGTCTGCCCAGGTACGAGAACCTCGCTACGGCCATGGGCATCGCGCTCGGGGGGTGGAGCTTCGGCGCGCAGTTCGGCGACCTCAACAACGACGGCACGCTCGACCTCTATCTCGTGAACGGCTACGTGTCCGCGTCGAAGAAGGAGAGCTACTGGTACGACTACTCGAAGATCGCGGGCGGGCACGAGCTCGTCATCTCGGACGCGAAGAACTGGCCGCCCATGGGGACGCGCAGCCTCGCCGGCTACCAGCCGAAGAAGGTCTGGATGAACGACGGGGCGGGGCGCTTCCTGGACGTGGCGCAGATGGTGGGCGCGACCGACCGCTACGACGGCCGCTCGGTCGCCCTCGCCGACTTCGGCGACCACGGCGCGCTCGACGTCGTGGTGGCGAACCAGAAGGGGCCGCTCCTCCTCTACCGCAACGAGGTCGCGAAGGACCGCGACTGGATCGACTTCGACCTCACGGGCGCGTGCGAGGGCGACGGCGCCGCCAAGGGCTGCTCGAACCGCAGCGCGATCGGCGCTCAGGTAGCCGTGTTCTGGAACGGGCAGGAGCAGGTCCAGGAGGTCTCGGGCGGCTCGGGCTTCTGCGCGCAGAACCAGCGGCGGCTGCACTTCGGCCTCGGCGCCGGCGCCGCCGTCGAGAAGGCGGTGGTGCGGTGGCCTTCGGGTAAGATCGAGGAGCTGCCGCGACCGGAGAAGAACCGCGTGCACAAGCGGAGGGAGCCCGCGTGACGACCCAGGCGATCGGAGCGCCGTCCGCCCCCGCGTCCAAGGCGGGCCGCACGTTCGGGATCGACAAGCGCTATCTCGCGCCGATCCTGGTGACGATCGTCCTTCTCGTGGGCCAGCTCACGTTCGGGTTCCTGGAGAGCTGGTCGCGCACCTTCCTCGCGATCGCGACCTCCATCGCCGTGGAGCTCGTCCTCGGGCGCTTCTTCAGCGGGCAGTGGCCCCACCTCGCGAGCGCCTACATCTCGGGCATCAGCGTGGGCATGCTCATCCGCTCGCCGGAGATGTGGCCCTACGCGCTCTGCTCCGCCCTCGCCATCACGTCGAAGTACCTGATCCGGGTGGACGGGCGGCATCTCTGGAACCCTTCGAACCTGGGCGTCGTGGCCATGCTCGTCCTCGCCTCGGACAGGGTGGCCGGGCTCTCCGTGCAGTGGGGCAACAACATCCTGCCCATGGTCGTGGTCTGGGCTTTCGGCACCGTGATCATCCACGCCCTGGGGCGGTTCCACATCACGCTGACCTACGTCGTGTCCTTCCTCGCCTTCTCGCTCGTGCGCGCCGCGGTGACGGGCCATCCCTGGCTGGCGGAGGTCGCGCCCATCACGGGTCCGATGTACCAGCTCTACATCTTCTTCATGATCACGGACCCCAAGACGACCGTGCACCCGAAGTGGGCGCAGTGCCTCGTGGCCTTCCTGGTCGCCGCCGTGGAGGCCGTGCTCCGCCTCTTCCAGTTCGTGCACGCGCCGTACTACGCGCTCTTCATCGTCGGCCCCGCCGCCAACCTCGTAGAGATCCTGCTCGCCCGCCGCGCGCGGGCGCGAGCCGCCGCCCTTCCTCGTTAAAGGAGACGACCGATGGCCAAGCCGACGCTCGCCAACCAGAGCCGCATCCTCCGGAACCAGTCCGCCGTCCTCACCAATCAGAAGAAGATCCAGGCGAACCAGGACCGGATCATGGCCAACCAGGGGAAGATCCTCGCCAACCAGCGCAAGCTCGACCGGGTGCTGGCGAACCAGAGGACGATCGAGGGCAACCAGAAGAAGATCCTGGCCAACCAGCGGCGGATACTCGCGAAGTAGCGCTAGTTCGCCGCCGGCGGCATCTCGATCCGGGCGGCCTCGAACTCCGCGGGGATGAAGCTGCGGTCCACGAGACCCTTCACGTCGAGGCGGCGCTCGAGGATCCCCGCCTCGAGGCCCATGTCCGCGATCCTCTGCATCTCGTCGTCGTCGGGCGTGAGCTGGCGGTAGCTGACCCGGTCCGGCGGCTGCGTGAGCACGTAACGCACGAGCTTCTCGTCCTGCCGGAAGTAGGGCGAGACGAGCCGCGCCGCCTCCGTGCGGTGCGTCTCCGCCCACTCGCCGCTCTCCGCGATCCCCCGAACGAGGTCCTTCACCACCGCCGGCCGCTCCTTGACCAGCCGGTCCGTCACCACGAGCACGCACGAGATGAACCGCGGCCAGATGTCCTTGGCGTGGTAGAGCACCCGTCCCGAGCCGTCGAGCTCCGCGCGCGCCGCGTGCGGCTCGCCCACGAAGTAGGCGTCGATGGCCTTGCTGGCGAGGGCGCCCGGCATGTCGGGGGGCGGCATCTCCACGAAGCGGATGTCGTCGGGATCGACCCCCTCGTCCTTCATGAGCTTGCGGATCACGAGGTTCTGGTTGCTGTACTTGCTCGGGATGGCGAAGGTCCGGCCCTTCAGGTCGCGGAGGCTCTTCACTTCCGTGAGGTCCTTCCGAACCATGACCGTCGAACCGTCGCGGTGGCCGAGGTACGTGATGCGCACGCCGACGCCCTGCTCCCGGAGCTTCATTGCGAGGGGGGCGATCATGAACGTGGCGTCGAGCCGGCCGCTCTTCACGGTCTCGACCACCGTCGGGAAATCCGTGAAGCGCTGCGACTCGAACCGTGTCGTGCGGCTCGTCTTGGACGCGTAGTCGGTGACAGGGCAGGTCAGGTGGCAGGTCACCGGCAGGAAGCCCACGGTCAGCGTCTCCCGCGCGCTCTGGGGTACGCGGTCGCTCCAGGGCCGCGTGCGCAGCACTCCGAGGGCGACGACGGCGGCCACGGCGAGGAGGGCGTAGCGCACGAGCGGAGAGCGGATCATCGACGATCCTTTCGGCCGGCGGCGGCGGCCACGGGCTCGGCCTCGGCCTCGAGGCCGAGCTCGGCGAGGATGTGATGGACGGCCGCGACCACCTCGGGCTGCGTCGCCTCGCGCGGCCGCGGGACCCCGAGCCGCACCTCGTCGCGGATGCGCGCAGGCCGGTCGGTGAGGAGGAGCACGCGGTCCGCGAGCTGCGCCGCCTCTTCGATGTCGTGCGTGACGAGCACGACCGTGCGCGGCGCCTCGCGGAGGAGCCGCGCGAGCTCGCCGCGCATCCGCAGGCGGGTCAGGTAGTCGAGCGACGAGAAGGGCTCGTCCATGAGTAGGAGGTCGGTCTCGCCGCCGAGGGCGCGCACGAGCTCGACTCGCTGCCGCATCCCGCCCGAGAGCTGGTGCGGGTAGTGCGCTTCGAAGGTGCGGAGCCCGACGAGGTCGAGAAGCGCGGCCGAGCGCCGGTCCCGCTCCTTTTCGTCCGCGACGTGCCGGAGCCCGAGCCGCACATTCTCGCCGACGGTGAGCCAGGGGAAGAGGCCGTCCTGCTGGAAGACCATGCGCAGGCGGTCGGGACGCTGCACGCTCCCCGCGGTCGGCTTCAGCCAGCCGGAGCAGAGGTTCAGCAATGTCGTCTTGCC
The DNA here is from genome assembly GCA_046726955.1 of Acidobacteriota bacterium. Lineage (GTDB taxonomy): Bacteria > Acidobacteriota > Vicinamibacteria > Fen-336 > Fen-336 > CAVPGH01. Next base: position 3,827 of record JBKPBQ010000059.1, on the reverse strand, counting down.
GCAGCCCGAGGGGCCGACGACGGCCACGAACTCCCCGCGGTGAACCTCGAGGTCCACACCGGCCAGGACCTTCACGTCGCCGAAGGCCTGCTCCACGCCGCGGAGCCCCAGGAGGACCTCGGACATGGCGGAGCTCAGCGCTCGTAGCCCCAGCGCACGCTGGGGATCCGGGTCAGCCGCACGAGGAGGCGGTCGAGGAGGACGCCGATGAGGCCGATCGTGATCATGGCCGCGGCCAGGAGGTCGATGCGCAGGCCGTTGCGCGCATCCCACACCGCGAAGCCGAGGCCGTCGCGTCCGGCGATCATCTCCGCCGCCACGACCACTAGCCACGAGAGGCCGGCCGTCACGCGGAGCGTCGTGATCACCTGGGGGGCGATGGCGGGCAGCGTCACCTCGCGCAGCAGCCCCGCCCCCTCGATGCCGAGGTCGCGGGCCACGCGGAAGTAGACGCTCGGGATGCTCGCGACCGCTGCTCCCGTCGACAGGACGACGGGAAAGAACGCGGCCATGAAGATGAGGAAGATCGCGGGAGGGTCGCCGATGCCGAGCCAGAGGATGGCGAAGGGGATCCAGGCCAGGGGCGACAGGCTCCGGAAGAAGTTGACGAGCGGCAGGAACGCGGCGCGCGCCCGCGCGGAGTGGCCCAGGAGAAGGCCGACCGGGACGCCGAGCGCGACCGCGAGGAGGAAGCCCGCGGAGACGCGGAAGAGCGACGCGATCGCATCGTCCACGAGCCGTCCGCTCCTGAGCTCCTGCACGAGCGCGCGGGCGACCGCCAGGGGGTGCGGGAAGAGCGACTCGGGAAAGAGGCCGAGCGCGGCCAGGGCGGCCCAGAGGGCCAGGAGGGCGAGGAACCCCAGCACGGCGAGGTAGGGCGCGCGCGGGTTCGAGGTGGTATCGGTCATGACGGATGCCAGGCGTCGGACCAGACCGCCCGCGGCAGAAAAGTATAAGCGGCCGGACGAGCAATCGACGTGCCACGGTCGCGCAGCTCGCGAGCGGCCCGATTCCCGCGGCTCGACCATGGATCTTCCGCTGCCTCGTACGGTCGATTAAGGTCCCGCGGCCGGGACGTAGGTGTAGACTCCTCGGCCATGGACCGCCCCGTCGAGCGCGTGGTCGACCTCCTCGATCCCGCCCTGAACCAGATCCGCAACGCGAGCGTCGAGGAGGCGCGGCGGCGGCTCTTCGATCCCGATCTCGCGGCCGTGAGCCGCCTCGAAGGCTCGTTCGCGCTCGTCGCGCGCGACGGCATCCGCGTGCGCCTCGCGCGGTCGCTCGATCGGCCTGTGCGGTATTTCCTGGCGAAGCGTGCGGCCGGTCCCGCCCTCTTCGTCGCCGACCGCATGGACACGCTGCGGCAGGCGCTCGCCGCCGAAGGCCTCGACGGCCAGTTCCACCCGAGCTACACGCGCATGGTGCCGGCGCACCACGTGGTCGAGCTGCGGCTCGTGGGCTGCCCCGACCCCGATCCCAACTACACGCGCTTCTTCACGCCCGCGCGCGGTGTGCTTCCTCCGAACCTCGACGAGATCGGACGGCTCTACGTGGGAGCGCTCGCCGACGAGGTCGCGCTGTGGCTGCAGTCGATCGAGGCCAGGGAGCCGGGGGCTCCGATCGGCGTCTGCTTCTCGGGAGGAATCGACAGCGGCTCCGTCTTCCTCGTCGCCTACCACGCGATGCAGCGGTTGGGCCTCTCCCCCGCCCGCCTCAAGGCCTTCGTGCTGAACCTCGGCGAGGGACCGGACGTCGACCAGGCCCGCGAGTTCCTGGCCCGGCTCGACCTCTCGCTCTTCCTCGAGGAGGTCGAGGCCGACCCCGCGGATCTCGACCTCGACGAGGCGCTCGCGACGATCGAGGACTACAAGCCCCTCGACGTCGAATGCGCGGCGATGGGCCTCGCGCTCTGCCGCGGGGTCCGCGCCCGCTATCCGGACTGGCGCTACCTGGCCGACGGCGACGGAGGCGACGAGAACCTCAAGGACTACCCGATCGAGGAGAATCCGGAGCTGACGATCCGGAGCGTCGTGGACAACCTGATGCTCTACCAGGAGGGCTGGGGCGTCGGTCGGATCAAGCACTCGCTGACGTACAGCGGAGGGCTGAGCCGCAGCTATGTCCGCACGTATGCCCCCGCACGCCGCTACGGCTTCTCCGGCTTCAGCCCCTACACCCGGCCGAGCGTCCTGGAGGTGGCGGAGGGAATTCCGTTCGCCATCCTCACCGCTTACGACGTGCCGCGGCTCTACGCGCTCAAGGGCGAGGTCGTCCGGCGGGGAATGAAGGCGATCACCGGCTTCGACATGCCCGTGTTCCCCAAGCGGCGCTTCCAGCACGGGGCGCTCCCCGCGGAACGCTTGAAGAGCCGTCTCGCCGGCGACGAGGACGCGTACCGGAGGCGCTACTTCGCTCTCCAGGCCTGAGGGTCGAGTGGACTTCGTCGCGCGGCCTCTTGGTGCTGGTTATCCAGAGAAAGCAGCGGACCGCGACCGCTTCGTCCTCGATCGCCGTCCGCCGCGCCGGAAGCACGACCCCTGGCGTCTTCAGGGCGTTCTCCTGGAGGAGGAGCCGATGCCCGGGGGCGCGCTCGCCTCCGTCGTCACGGCGTTCCTGACTGGCCGAGAGTGTCCCTGGCGCTGCGTAATGTGCGATCTCTGGCGTTACACCATCGACGAAGATACGCCCGAGGGGGCCATCCCGGCCCAGTTGGACCAGGTCAAGGCCGAGCTCGACGCACGTCCCGACTGGCCGTCGAGCTCGGTGATCAAGCTCTACAACGCCGGAAGCTTCTTCGACCCGCGCGCCGTGCCCCCGTCCGACTTCGACGCGATCGCCGGCCGCCTCGTCGAGTTCGAGCACGTCGTCGTCGAGTCCCACCCGGCGCTCGTGGGTCCCGCGGTCGATCGCTTCCAGCAGTCCCTCGGGCGTCGCCGCCTGGAGGTGGCGATGGGCCTCGAGACGGCCCATCCCGACGCGCTGGCACGTCTTCACAAGAAGATGACCCTCGACCAGTTCCGCCGAGCCGCCGACTACCTGGCGGTTCGTGATATCGGCCTGCGCGTCTTCCTGCTCGTGCATCCGCCGTTCGTCCCGCCCGCGGAGCGCGAGGAGTGGCTCTGCCGGTCCGTGGATCTCGCCTTCGCGTGCGGCGCGACGGCCGTCTCGCTGATTCCAGTTCGATCCGGCAACGGAGCCATGGAAGCTCTGCGCGAGCACGGGCTCCATGACCCTCCGACCCTCTCGGATCTCGAGCGCGCTACATCACTCGCCCTCTCGCGTGCTCGAGGGCGGGTGTTCGCCGATCTGTGGGACCTCGAGCGGTTCGCGGCGTGTCCTCGCTGCTTCTTCGACCGGTCGGAGCGCTTGCGGCGAGAGAACCTCCAACAATGCGAGCTGCCCCCGATCCCCTGTGAGTCTTGCGGGGGAAGCCCGCGATGAGGCTCGACGCCGACGTCGCCGTCGTCGGCTCCGGCTTCGGAGGCTCGCTCACGGCGCTCGCACTCCGCCGCCGCGGCCGGTCGGTCGTCGTCCTCGAGCGCGGGCGACACCCGCGCTTCGCGATCGGCGAGTCCTCGACGCCGCTCGCCAACCTGCTTCTCGAAGAGCTCGCAGACCGCTACGACCTTCCGCGAATCCGGGCGCTCTCGAAATGGGGCACGTGGCAGCGGTCGTACCCGGAGGTCGCGTGCGGCAAGAAGCGGGGCTTCTCGTTCTTCGTGCACGGCGAGGAGGAGGCTGCGCGGCCGCTCCTCGTGGCCGCGAGCCCACACGACGAGATTGCCGACACGCACTGGTACCGTCCGGACGTCGATCACTTCCTGGTG